>NZ_KV837957.1:63185-212601 GCF_001838615.1 Haemophilus sp. HMSC61B11 | reverse complement strand
CTCCCCTACCCCTCTTTGCTAAAGAGGGGATTGGATCTTTGGCGAGTTAAATATTTATGTTCTACTTTAACGTTTTTTAAAAGCAGATAATTTAATCTCTATTGAAATTAAAATGTAAATGAGACAGTTACTATCAATTTACTCAAGAATTCCCCTCTTTAGCAAAGAGGGGTAGGGGAGATTTGGCAGAGCTACTTAACGCTCATACTCAATCAGCCCTTACATTCTCTAAAAACAAATAAATCTGCTCTACTACACTTTCAATTTCACTCATGACCTCATCATTGCTAAATCGCATCACCGTAAAACCAAGTGAATTTAATTCTGCATCTCGCAATGCGTCTTTTTCCTGATAATCAGGCTCATAGTGCTGACTACCATCTAATTCGATAATCAGCTTTGCTTTCGCACAATAAAAATCAACGATATAACTTAAAAGTGGCTTTTGTCGATTAAATCGAAATCCTAATAATTGATCTCGATTGATGCGTTGCCATAATTTTCTTTCCGCATCAGTTTGATCCACTCGCAATTTCTGCGAATTCTCTTTTAAGTATTTTTCATAGGGTTGCATGAACGCTATTTCTTACCGTTTTCAATACTCTCCCTCAAAACCTGTTGAAAACGCTCGTAATCACAAAAGCCATTTTCATCTTTTTCACAGCCTTTGAGGGTTAATGCTGTTTGGTTTGGTGGTGTTGCTAAGCTTAGCGGTGTGATGTTAATCAGTTGTTCTGTGCTTTGATAAACATAATCCAACTTAAATTTTAACTTACCGCTCGGTTTATGCCTCCACACTTCAAACAACAACTTGCCACCGATTGGAATATTTTCCAATGAATCATTCAATTCATAAGGCTCAACGCCTAGTGCTGCAAGCAGAGCGACGATATTCGAATCATGTCCAACCAATAAGTTAATTTTATTTTTGCTATTTAGCTGTTGCTGAATAAATGCCAATAACGGATATGAAGCATTTTGAGCTAACGCTTCGTTATTTTTAAATAAAGTGCGGTAATATTCGTTTTTAATTTCGTTAATCGCACGCCATTTTTCTTGGCTATCCACACGACCGTTTGCGATTTCTGCATCAGGTTTGCCCACATAATGCGCTAGCAATAATGCGCTGACAATTTTCTTTCCTGTGCTGATCGAGCCGGTAATTTTAACCGACTTACCATCTTTTATGCTGTATTCGCCTAGTTTCCCACCTAAATCACATTCACCTTTTTGCAAGCAGTTTGGTGAATTTTTGTAATCAATTATCTCACTTAACAGTGCATAATTCGGAGCAAGTTTTTGCTGTAACGCATTTAAATCTACTTTGCTTTTTGCAGATTCAATTAAGGCTTTACTTGGATTATGCGCTTGGGTGTTAAAAATCGGATCTTTTTCTGAACCTATTTTTCCGTGGTGTTGTAATTGCACATTACAACCTGCAAAAGCGCCAGCCACAATTGCTTGCCCTGTTGCAATGGTTCGTTGCACGCCATTGGCATAAGCAAAAATGCCTTCACCTGATGCACAACGTCCTGTGGTTAATAACCCTTTGTCCGCAAGCCATTGGCCTAAATATTGCCCAAAGTAAGTTTCCAGTACTGTGCCTTTTGCGGTGAGATAACCTGATGGCACATCCCATTTTGCCCACGCATACGGCGAATATTTTGCCATTTCTTGTGGGTCTTTTTCCACTGGTGAGCGTAACCCATGGCGGCTGAAAATTAAGACTTTCTCGAGTTCATAATCTGCACTTGCTGCATTTTGATGATTTTCTGTTGCGAATACACTGCTTACAACGACTGAGCTGAGTAAAAGTGCGGTTAAAGTTTGGGACACTTTCTTCATTTAACTTTTATCCTTTTTCAACTGACTACCCTGTATACTTCAGACCAGAATAGATGTTTGTAGTTTCCTACACTATCACAAAAAATAAGTTCAAAATATTCATATTTAATGAAATGAATACCTATATTTACCTCATTTATAACGTGTTACCAACGATAGCCCACTTTCAAACCAATATGATATTGTTTATCTAGTTGTTTACCACGACTTTTTCCTGCATAAGTCGCAATCTGCCAACTAGCAAAATCCGTAGTGACCCCAATTTCCTGTTGCCAGTAACGATCAAAATGTTGTGTTAACTGTGATTGATTAACTTGCATTGCTATCTTGGAATCAGATGCATCGACGTAACTCAACGTCAATGCCGGTCGGATAGTAACGCCTGCCCACGGCATAAAGGCATAATCCACCGTTACACCGGCATGATAAGCATTAAAGCTCATTTTCGGAGAATGCACATTAACTCCGGCATAAGTGTAACTATCGGCAGAAATATAATAACGATGAATGCCAACATGTGGTCGGATGGCCAGTTTATCTAAATTCAGTTGATAACCCAAGCCCATGCCAATTGTTGCGATGCGACGTTTTATTTTGGCATTTTGAGATTCACCACGAATTTCACCCGCACTTAAACCATATCCTGCATCGGCAGAGATGTTTAAGCCATTTTCAAAATCATATTTAGCAAAAGCAGACAGCATATTTAAGCGGCCTTTGCTACTAATGTTGTCATCAAAAGCATTGCTTGCTCGAGAATGAGAGAACAACAAGCCTAAGCGGTGATTTGTATCAATATGTTGCACACCAACTTGTGTCAAACGTGCTTTTTGTTGATACGCACGGAACTCATCAGCATCATAATTGCTGGAAGAATATAACGTATTTGCCCAAATATTGGTGTTGTTCTCAGACACTAAATGTTTGTTTAATGCATCTTGCGCCAATAACGCACTATTCACGCTCGCCGATAATTCGGATAACGCGCTGTTAGCATAACGGCTAATCAATTCTTTTTGTTTTTTGACCGCACTTTCTTGTTCCAACGCTTTACGCTGTGCATCTAAACGAGCCTGTTCTTCTGCCTTGCGTTTTTCTTCTGCTAATCGAGCGGCTTCATCAGCTTTACGTTTTTCTTCCGCTAAACGTGCCGCTTCTTCCGCTTTGCGTTTTTCCTCTGCTAAACGTGCCGCTTCTTCTGCTTTGCGTTTTTCTTCGGCTAGACGAATGGCTTCTTCTGCTTTACGTTTTTCTTCTGCTAGACGTGCTGCTTCTTCCGCTTTACGTTTCTCTTCGGCTAAACGAGCCGCTTCGTCCGCTTTACGTTTTTCTTCCGCCAAACGTGCAGCTTCGTCGGCTTTACGTTTTTCTTCCGCTAAACGTGCTGCTTCTTCCGCCTTGCGTTTTTCTTCAGCGAGACGTGCGGCTTCGTCCGCCTTACGTTTTTCTTCCGCTAAACGAGCCGCTTCTTCCGCTTTACGTTTTTCTTCCGCTAAGCGAGCCGCTTCTTCCGCCTTGCGTTTTTCTTCGGCTAGACGAATCGCTTCTTCTGCTTTACGTTTTTCTTCGGCTAGACGTGCCGCTTCTTCCGCTTTGCGTTTTTCTTCGGCTAGACGAATCGCTTCTTCCGCTTTTCGTTTTTCTTCCGCTAGACGTGCCTGTTCAGCAAGCTCTTGTTCTTTTTTCGGATTGTATAAACGGTAATCATTGTTAAAATTCTTTAATTCATAACGATATGTACCTACATCAACAGTACCATTAGCTAAAGACACTTGTACCGATTCTATCTGCTGGGCAGCGTTTTTTAAAGTAAGTAAACTGAGCTGTTGTAAGGTTTGTGGCTCTTTTCCGCTATTGTTTACATTCAACACAAAATTGCCCTTAGCAACACCATTAACTTCCACATGCTCACCCAAATGATGCTCAAGATAAGTACGGTAATTAAATGAACCGTTTCCATTAAGATCGCCCAAAACTCTTAAGGTGTTGAAAGATCGAGAATTCATACTAGAGTTTAAGGTAACTTGGCTGTTATCTAACGCTAAATGACCTACAGTTGAACTACCAGATAAAACCCAGTTGGTCTGATTAGTTAACATCACACGGCTATTTGCAGAACCGTTGATGTTATGACTAAACGTTGTGTTGTTTAAATTTAATTCGGCTTGCTCGGAAAGGATTACATTGCCTTTTAAGTTTGCTGCATTCACTAACGCCTTGGAATGATCTTTTAAACGTAACGCGCCGTTTTGTGTGGCGTTATTAGCCAGTTGATATTGAGCCTGGTTTGCAACCGAAACATCACCACTTAAAGTCGCGTTATTTACCAACGCATTAGCTTCATTGCCTAACATCAATGATCCTGTTTGTACAGCTCCATCAATTAAGCGATATTGGCTGCGTTGACTTGACGCTGTATTACCGTTGAGTTTTGCACCAACTACCGTAGCCTGAGCAGTATCACTTAAGGTTAAATTGCCATTTTGGGTGGCATTATTAGCGAGTTGATATTGTGCTTGGTTTGTAACTGAAACATCGCCTATTAGCGTTGCGTTATCCACACGAGCAGTGGCGTTATCACTTAAACGTAAAGCTCCCGTTTGGATTGCACCGTGGATTAGACTGTATTGACTATTTGCCGTCAACTCTACATTACCCACCATATCAGCAAGACCTTGAACGGACAATGTTGCCTTGTCAGACACATTGAAATTACCATTGATTTTACTGCGTTCAATGCTGGAAAAAACTTTATCGGACAAGGTTTGATTGGCGCATTTCGTCAGCCCCGTCCAGTCAGAACGGGCACAAATGAAATTCGCCTGTTTGTCGGTAACACCCAATATGGCATTGGCATTGTTGCTTAATTGCCAATCGCCGTTTATCGCAGAAACGTTTCTAGAAACGACCGCACTTCCACCGTTAATGATGTATTTTTCCGCTTTAAAGGTACGACTTAGCCAGTCATCGTCAATCACTACTTCCCCTTGCGGACGGCCAATTAATGCCGGTCGGTTTTGGTGGTTATAGGCATGAGGCGTTGGGCGACCACTAAAGACCAAAGTACCGTTTTCTTGCGTAATATTGCCGTTTAAGTTGGCTCCGCCTGACAATAGAAAAACGCTGTCCGTGTGCGTAGGTTGATAATCGATATTTAATCGACCGTTGTGAAGTGTGGCATTGGTTTCACCAAACCAGCCGTTAAACGCCGTGGCTTTAGATTGATTAATGTTCTTTTCATTATTAATTTGCGCATTACCACGAATCGTGATGGTTGCGGCTGTGTCTTTGTTATGATTGACAATTTGCGCGCCTTCATCTGTGTTTTGAATACGATTAAAGGTAAGCGAATGACCGTTGAGATCTAAACGACCGCCACGGAAGCCGAAATAAATATTATTCGGAGTGACTTGGTCGGCACTTTCTAATTTCACCGTAGGGCGACCGCTCACAATACCTAGTTGATTAAAGGCCTGTTTTTTGCCTTGCTCATCCGCTTGTTGATTTAAAACGACAACACCGTCCCCCACGCTGATGTCACCAAGGTTTTCGCCTTTACCGTTGACCAATAACGTGCCTTGCCCAATTTTAGACAAACGATCGCCTGCCGGATTTTTGACTCTCCACGTCACCGTACTGCCTTCACTTACTGAAACACCTGCGCCTTTCCAAGTTTCATCGGTGCTAGGCTGTACCACAAAATCGCCTTCAAAGGTCAGCCCACCAGCACCCTGATCGATATTATTTTTCAGGGTTATCGTGCCGTTTTCCATATTCCCAAAGTAAATATTCTTACCGTGATGAAGTGCCGGCATATAAGGGTTTGGGCCACCATATCCAAAAAATTCATCTCTGCCGGAAGAAGGCAGGCTGTAATTGGCAAGCGGTGTGTTTGTGACAACTCTGCTACCTTTGGTTAATTTACCGCTGCCGTTGCCGTCTGCTGTCCAGTCATAAGAAGCTGATGTAAAGTCAAAAACCGTCATCAAATCACCGGCAATGATCTCATCTAAATAATTCTTACGTGCAATTTGATAGGTATTTTCTTTTCCTTGATAAGGGTGTCCACTACGCAATACGCCGTTTATCAGCCATTTTCCTGCCGTTTTATCATAAATAAACATCGGTGAACCACTGTCACCGCTAGAACCTGAAATCGGTAACGGGCCATATTGATTTGGATGACGCACATCACCACTTAAACTGACCTCACCATTGTTCGCCCAACCTTGCATAAAGGTATTGCCTGCGGTGAGGTAGTTATACGCCATGGCAATATGATTGCCATTGTCATTATCATCACGCAAAAATTGCCAGCCGCTACCAATTCGCACCCGCATTGGATACTTTTCTAAATCTCCATAGGTGCTACCCTGCATATTTGACACCATTTCTATTGGTGCAGCTTCTGTGACGAATTTGGCTAATCGAGGGTTATGGTAGTCGGTCATGTAAGGGTGAGTGCGGTCGTTTTTATAATTATTTCGTTTAACGATGTTATAACCGAATCGGTGCTGATCGGGGTTATTGCCTTCCATGCCAAAATCAACATTTCGATAGCCCACGTTATGCGCCACACTGACGATATATTGATCGCCTACAAGCGCCGCCACACCATTACGACTGACCACCGAAAAATCCATCATCGGCGCATTTTGCATCATAGTGCCGATAGATTCGCCTTTTTTATTCACTACCGCAATATTTTGCGCACCGGGAGTAAATTTGCCTTTATTCTCAGCAAAATCACGGAAATATTGATAATCCACGCCGGAATAAACTTGTCCGGCGAAGACCATTGGGCTTAGGTTCAACGCCACAAACGCAGCAATGAACTTAGGTTTGAGAGTTGTTTTTTGCATAAAATTGGTTCAAATAAAAGTAAATGGTATAGACCGCTTATACTTAGGTATTATTTTAATATCAAATAAAGATTTTTTTTAATTTAGATTCATCTAAAATAACACGATCTCCCTCTAACAATAATGCTGGGAAGCCCGCATAGCCTTGTGCTTTTGCATCATCAAATGCGGCGTGACGATCACGCAAACGCAACCATTGTTTCAAATTCGGGATGGAAGATAGTACTTCCACTGCCTCATAATCCACGTCCAAGCGTTTTAACTCTGCGACAAATGGCGCAGTATCAGGGCAATCTGCTGCATAATAAAGGATAGGTTTCATTATTCACCTCCTTGTTCTGCTGCCGCAGTTGGATTTAATTTCGGGTCAGCAATTTTCGTTAAACGGTTACGATCGCGATGTTCAAATGGCGCATCATAATTCGGGATAATCATGGTTGTGGTTTGATCATATGACCAAGAGCCATCATCATGGAATTTTACCGTCATTTCAAAACTTTCCGTGGTAAATGAACGCTCTAAGAACGGATTCGAAATGATACCGTTTGTTAGTGAACCTCGTACTGCTTTTACAGTAAACTCTTTCGCATCAGCCGGTGCATTACCGACAGCAATAAACGTTTGGCCTCGTGGAATGCTGCCAGTTAATAAAATATTGCCTGTTTCAGGTTCCCATAACCAATAACCCACTTGGTCGTGGAATGTTTCCACTTCGCCTGGTTGTACAATATGGGTGTGATAGCGTAATCCATAATAGAGTTGCGGACCATTGGTTTGCGCATCGGTTGGATGGGCTTCGTAACGTTCGATATAAGGATCTTTTTCTGGCCCTTCTGCTTTCGGGTTGATATCCACACCACGCTTACCTTCCCAAACACCCGCTAATCTAGCTAATGGGCCTAAATTCGCGAGTGTATTAGGATCAGTTTCTGCTTCCGTGTAGATATCGTCTGGGTATTGAAAATCTTTCATTATTTTCTCCTTATATCGTTGGGTTAATGCTTAAAGTGCGGTCGTTTTTCGCCTTATTTTTTACAACCTGGGAAACCTAAGGCTTCACGGCTTGCATAGTATGCTTCCGCCACGCCTTTGGTTAATGCACGAATGCGTAAAATATAGCGTTGACGCTCTGTGACCGAAATCGCTTTGCGTGCATCTAACAAGTTGAAGCTATGTGCCGCTTTTAAAATGCGCTCATAAGCCGGTAATGGTAACGGACGTTCTAATTCCAATAAGCTTTTCGCTTCTTTTTCGTATTGATCGAAGCAGTAGAATAAGAAATCGGTATCCGCGTATTCAAAGTTGTAAGTCGATTGCTCCACTTCGTTTTGATGGAACACATCGCCGTAAGTGGTTTTGCCAAGTGGACCATCAGACCAAACTAAGTCATACACAGAATCCACACCTTGAATGTACATGGCTAAACGCTCTAAACCGTAGGTGACTTCACCTGTTACCGGTTTACATTCTAAGCCACCTACTTGTTGGAAATAGGTAAATTGGGTCACTTCCATACCGTTTAACCACACTTCCCAGCCTAACCCCCAAGCACCTAAAGTTGGGTTTTCCCAGTTATCTTCCACGAAACGGATATCGTTTTGTGTTGGATCAAAACCGAGCATTTCAAGGGAACCTAAATAGAGTTCTTGAATGTTATCTGGAGACGGTTTAATCACCACTTGGAATTGATAGTAATGTTGTAAACGGTTTGGGTTTTCGCCATAACGACCATCGGTCGGACGACGTGAAGGTTGCACATAAGCAAATGCCATCGGCTCTGGGCCTAATGCGCGTAATGCAGTCATTGGGTGAGAAGTACCTGCGCCCACTTCCATATCAAAAGGTTGCACAACGGTACAGCCTTGATTTGCCCAATATTCTTGCAAGGCTAAAATCATGCCTTGGAATGTTTTTACGTTGAATTTTGTACTCATAATTTTTTTAATAACAATGTGATGAAAAATACAGGCATTATACTTGAAACTATAAGGCGGATAAAGGCGAAAAAGTGCGGTCAGAAAAATCCTTAAATTTTTTATTTCTCTTAAATTTCATTCATTTTCATGATGAGTTATTTTCATCATGATAGGTTTGCTTGCCAAGCCTCAAATGTGTAAACTGCTGGCGCTTTTATACAGACTTTTATCCTAGGGATTTTAAAATGAAAAAAAATGTGATTACTTCAGCGATTTTATTAGCGATTCCAGCATTAGCGGCGGCTGAAGACGTGGCAAAATTAGATGTGATTAACGTCTATTCTGCATCAGCCACCCCAACTAGCCTTCATCAAACCGCCTCATCTGTTACTGTTTTAACTGAAAAAGATTTTGCACAACGTGGTGCGACTTATGTCAGTGACGTATTGAAAACGGTACCGAGTTTAGCCGTGAGTACTTCAGGCGGTCGTGGCACATTAACTAATGTATTCTTACGTGGTGCGGATGCAAACCACACTGCAGTGATTATTGATGGCGTGAAAGTGAACCCAGTTTCTGGTTATGGCTTTGATTTCGGTGGCTTAGCATTAAGCAATATTGACCGCATCGAAGTATTGCGCGGGGAGCAATCCGCTCTTTGGGGAAGTGATGCGATGGGTGGTGTGATTTATATCACCACGAAGAAAGGCCTAGAAAAAGGCAAAACCTTCAACGTTGATTACGATTTCGGTACAGGCTCTAACCGCACAGTGGATGGTTCATTAACCCTTTCAGGCTCTAACAATAACTTCTATTATGCTTTACACGGTGACAGCCACCACACTAAAGGCATTTCAGCACTCAGCAAAAACCGCTTTAACTACACTGCGCAAGATGGCACAGCTGTAAATACCGGTGGTTCAAGCGAACGCGATAAATTCCACCGTGATAATGCTTCTCTTCGTTTGGGCTATGACGATAACCAAAAAGGTTTTGATTTCTTAACCTCTCACAGCAGCCAAACTGCTAACTTTGATAACAGTGCAACGGATGAAAAAGGCCACTATACCCGCACACGTGATACCTTATTCAAATTAAGCGGTTTCTTAGGTAATGACGATCAATTGCTTAAACACAAGGTTGGTGTAAGCCATCTCAAAACTGACAGCAATACCGTTGGCTACACATCGGCTTACGATGCGAAAAAACTCAATGCAAACTATCAATTAGATGTAAATTTCGATCGTGAAGGCACTCTCACGCAAGGTTTAAGCTTCTTAACTGACTATCAAAAAACAGATTTCAACTCATCTTATTTCAACAATGCTGGCAATAAAAAACTTGTTGAGAAAAGCTTAGCGGCAGAATATCGCTTATTGCACGATGCAGATCATAGTTTAAATATTAGTGGTCGTTACACTGATAGCTCTGAATACGAAAATTCATGGACTGGCCGTATCGCAGGCGCTTACCGTTTACACAATAACGTGAAAGCACACGCAAGTTTCGGTTCAGCAATTCAAAACCCAACGATCACTGAATATTACGGTTACAATGCGCGCTATATCGGCAACCCGAATTTACAACCTGAGAAAAGTTTAGGTGGCGATGTTGGTTTCTTATTTGAAACTAATGATAATCGTCATAGCTTTGATGTGACTTATTTCGCTCGCAACGTGAAAAATGCAATTAGCAGCGAAGTAATCAACTTTACCACTTATGCAAGCCGTGCCGTAAACCTTGAAGGTAAGAGCAAAGTGAAAGGTGTTGAAGTGGCTTACAACGGTAAAATCACCGATGCATTAACTGCTTATGCTAACTACACCTACACGCAAACCCGAGATAGCAAAGGTGCTGAATTAGCACGTCGTCCAAAACATTTGGTGAACGCGGGCTTAGCATACCAAATCACTGAAAAATTAGGTGCGGATGTAAATGTATCTTACACAGGCAAACGCATGGATACCTACTATTCACCGACTTACAGCACGCATAAAGTGAAATTGCCATCTTACACCTTGGCAAACTTAGGCGTGAACTATAAAGTGGCGGATAGCTTGACGATTTATGCAAATCTTAACAACGTATTCAATAAAAAATATGAAAACGTACTTGGCTATGGCCAAGAAGGACGTAATGTTTACGTTGGATTGAAAGGATCGTTCTAATTATTACTCACCAATAAGGGCGTGCTAAGCACGCCTTTTTACATTATTGATGACGTAGCGTATCATTATCTATATGCAAAAAACTCGCTTAATTTTAACCGCACTTTGTCTTCCGTTTACCGCACAGGCTTCGGAACAATTTGTCTCGCTTACGCTTTGCAGCGACAGACTGCTTATAGAACTTGCTGAGCCTTCGCAAATTGCTGCACAGTCGCCTTATTCAAAAAAACCATTGATGATGTTAGACAAAATCAATACCGATAAACCTGTGCTGCAACCGCAATTAACGGAATTATTGCCCTATTTGGATAAAACGATTCTGATTAACGAAACCTTTTATCCACAATTAGTCGCAGAGCTGAAAAAACTCAATGTGAAGATTATTCCCATTAACGACAGCCCACAAACGCCAGATGAATTATTTACGTTGATTCTAGACTTAGGCAAACAACTGGGTAATGAACAAAAGGCGGCAGATTTAGTAACAAAACTCAAATCGCAAAACTTTCACTTAAATAGACCACTTACTGATACACTGATTTTGTCGGAAACAGGTGTGGTAGAGAGTTACTATCCGCAATATCCCGTGCTGTTAAATTTGCTCGGATTAACGCCACTAAAAACACCACTTACCGCACAAAATTTCTCATTAGAAAAAGTGATTTTAAGCCAACCAAATGTGCTCATTTCACTGACAGACAAACAAGGTTACAATGCGCAAGCCGAATTACTGCACCACCCTATGTTGCAAGATTTTTTCAAAAACCAACCGCTTGTCAGCATTCCGATGAAATATACCTATTGCTTTGATCACGGCGTGTGGCAAGGGGCGGAGAAGATTTATGAGCAGTTAAAATAATGTAGCTGACAAATGATATTTGGATTACATAGGAAATTGATCATTGACCAAAACACTAAAATTAAATACCGCACTTTTCTTCGCGTTGCTGTTGATTAGCGGCTTTGCGATTTATCATCAGCTAGGCGACTTTGCCCATCTCAAAAATGCGGATGGCATTCTTACTGACATGCGTTCGATGGTGCTGTGGGATATTCGTTTTCCGCGCATTGGTTTGGCTTTATTGACGGGTGCTAGCCTAGCGATTGCCGGCAATGCGATGCAAGGTATTTTCCAAAATCCATTAGCAAGTCCGGGCTTGCTTGGCAGTAGCTCTGGGGCAACAGCGGCTAGTGTATTTATCCTCTATTATTTTGCCGTGCCATTTTCACTGCTCTTAGCCGGTGGTGTGATTGGCGCGCTTTTAAGTTTTTTAATCGTGTATTTGATCGCCAAAAACTACGGCACCACAATGATGATTCTAAGCGGCTTGGCGGTCAATATGTTGCTTGGTTCAGCAATTGCATTATTACTCTCCAACGCGGAAAGCCCATGGGCATTAGCCGAACTTTATCGTTGGCTACAAGGCTCATTGATGTGGGCTAAATTAGATACCCTGCTCATTTCACTCCCGATTGTTCTCGCAGGGATTTTCTGCTTATACCTCACTCGCCGATATTTAGATTTACTCACCTTTGGTGAAGAAACGGCGAGTACCATGGGCGTTGATCCGAAACGTAGCTTTTTTATCACTACCTTTGGTGTGGCTTTATTAGTTGGGGCGACCATTCCACAGACCGGTACTATTGGCTTTATCGGCTTAATCGCGCCACACTTCGCCCGTATTTTACTGAAAGCTCGCCCATCACAACTTTATCTCACCAGCGCGTTAATTGGGGCTTTACTGCTCTTATTGGCTGATTTGGCGATTTTATATATCCCACTATTTTCACATATTTACATCGGTACATTGACCGCACTTATCGGTGCCCCTTGCTTGATTTGGATGTTATTAACGCAACAGAGAAAAATCTATGATTAGAATTGAAAAACTCACCCAATCCTATTGCTTAAATGACATCAACTGTACGCTTCCATCAGGTAAATTGATTGGCATTATGGGTGCCAATGGTGCGGGGAAATCTACCTTATTAAAAACCATTGCGGGCATCTTGCCCCTCAAACAAGGAGAAATCTGGTTTGATGCTCAGCCATTAAGTAAGATGAACGCGACTGAAAAAAGCCAACACATTGCTTACCTCGCACAGAATACACAAATTCATTGGGATTTATCCGTTTATGATGTGATTGCATTAGGCTTAGCAGATCCACTACCAAAAGAAAAAGAGCGGTCAAAAATTCAAGCGTTTTCAGAAAAATTTGCGGTAACTCATTTACTCGATAAGCCATTTCAACAACTTTCTGGAGGCGAAAAAGCACGAGTACAACTTGCTCGTTGCAGTATTAAAGAATCCCCCGTTTTATTGGTCGATGAGCCGATTGCGCCACTCGACCCTTATTATCAAATTGATATGATGGAACAGCTTAAATCACTCACACCACAACACACATGCATCGTTGCAATTCATCACCTTTCATTGGCTTATCAATTTTGTGATGAAATTATTCTATTAGAACAAGGCAAATTGTTAGCAGTCGGTGAAACGCAAGCCGTATTAAATGCGGAAAATTTGGCGAAAGCCTTTCATATTCGTGCTGAGATTGATCCTCTGGAAAAGACTATCTCAAAAATTGAAAAGCAATAAAAATAAAAGCACTTAGCGATTCACTAAGTGCTTTTTTATAGAAATGAATTACGGTTGGATTTCTGAATCTACGAAGAAATAAGCAATTTCTCGTTTTGCGCTTTCAATGCTATCAGAACCATGAACAGAGTTTTCACGCTGGCTTAACGCGAAGTCTTTACGGATAGTACCTTCTGCCGCCTCAGCTGGATTCGTTGAACCAATCAAAGTGCGGTAATCTTTTACGGCATTTTCTTTTTCCAATACAGAAACCACTATCGGGCCAGAGAGCATATACTCCACCAACGGGTCAAAAAATGGTTTACCTTGATGTTCTGCATAGAAACCTTCCGCCTGTTCTTTGGTTAATTGCACCATTTTAAGGGAAACGACACGGAATCCCTGTGATTCAAAACGTCCTAAAATAGCACCAATTAAATTACGCTTTACTGCATCGGGTTTGATAATTGAAAAAGTACGTTCTGTCATAAAATCCTACTTAACTTGCTTTCGTTACTAATAAATTTGCTAAAGTTTTCACACCAATTCCAGTTGCACCAACCGCCCATAAATCACTACCTGATTTACGATAAGTGGCCGAACAATCAATATGCAACCAACATTGTTGATAGTTCTTCACAAAATACGATAAAAATGCTGTTGCAGTACTTGCCCCCGCCACAACTGGTGCTGTACCTGTATTTGCGATATCAGCAAAAGAAGACGTGATTTGGCTACGATGAAACGCTTCAAAAGGTAAACGCCAGAATGGTTCATTTTCTTCTTTGGCGGCTTGAAATAAGCTATTTACTAACGCATCATCCATAGAAAGTACACTGTGGTAATCATTACCGACAGCGACTTTCGCCGCACCGGTTAAGGTTGCACAATCGACAATAAATTGTGGATTTTGACTATCGGCTTCAATTAAGCCATCCGCCAATACTAAACGACCTTCCGCATCAGTATTTAGAATTTCAGCGGTTACACCATTTTTATACGTGATGATATCACCCAATTTAAACGCATTACCACTCACCAAGTTTTCCGCACAGCATAGATAGAGTTTTACACGTTGATTTAAACCGTGCGCAATAGCAAATCCTAGCGCGCCTGTTAATAACGCAGCGCCGCCCATATCAGTACGCATAGTGCTCATGCCATCACTTGGTTTGATGCTGTAACCACCACTGTCAAAAGTAATACCTTTACCCACTAGACAGGCTAATACGGGCGCATTTGGATCATTAGTTGGGTTAAAATCTAATTGCAACATAGCTGGTGGATTAACAGAACCTCGACCCACAGTAAAGATCCCATGGTAACCTTGCTCTTTTAACGCTTCGCCAGAAATGATTTGAAAACTGACCGCACTTTTATCGGCATAACTTTCGGCTTGTTTAGAAATAAACTCAGCCGCGCGTTCAGCTAATTTAACCGGCGTAAGGGTTTGTGCCGGTTCATTAATAATGCCACGCACAAAATCACCGCACTCGATACGAGCTAATAATTCATCTTGTGGCTCATCATCTAAATGAGGAAATTCAACAGAATAATCTTGCTTCGCCGAGTAAAAACCTTGATAAAATGCCCAGCAATTTTCTAATTCCCATGCATCCCCCACAAGTTCAACGTCTTTAATGCCTTGCCCACGTAACTTACGTGCGGCTTTTTGGACTAAAACAAGGTTCGATTTTTCATCATATTTAAGATGAATAACGGCTTGATCTTGATTAAAACTTAAAATGGCATTTTTGCCCCAACTCTCCGAAGAGGGAGTAGTTGATAATGTAATTTGCATGAGGTTCTTCTCCTTTATTTATCTATTATTCTCTAGGTACCATTTTACCGTCTGACGAAGTCCTTGTTCAAAGGTTATTTGCGGTTGCCAACCTAATTCTGCATGAATTTTAGAACAATCTAATGAATATCGTACATCGTGACCTGGTCGGTCTTTTACAAAAGTAATTAAATCTTCGTAATACTTAATGTGATTAGGCTTATTTGGCACCAGTTCTTCGAGTAGTTCACAAATCATTTTAACTACTTCAAGGTTCGTTTTTTCACAATTTCCACCAATATTATAACTTTCCCCGACTCGACCTTTTGTCAAAACTAAATATAAGGCTTGAACATGATCTTCCACAAATAACCAATCACGAATTTGCCGCCCATCACCATAAATAGGCAAAGGCTTTCCCATCACAGCATTTGAAATCATTAAAGGGATAAGCTTTTCAGCGTGTTGATAAGCCCCATAGTTATTGGAACTGTTTGTGATAATCACCGGCAAACCATAAGTGCGATGCCAAGCGTGCACCAAATGGTCACTCGCTGCTTTTGAGGCTGAATAAGGGCTACTCGGATGATAAGGGGAATGTTCAGTAAAGGGCGGTTCAGAAAAGGATAAATCCCCATACACTTCATCTGTAGAAATATGGTGGAATCGAAAGGCAGATTTTTTAGCCTCATCTAAGGTATGCCAATAATTCTTAGCAACCTCTAACAATGTATAAGTACCAACAATATTGGTTTGAATAAAATCAGCTGCTCCCAAAATAGAACGATCGACATGGCTTTCTGCCGCCAAATGCATCACTGCATCAGGCTGATATTTGTTAAAAATACGTTCTAGAGCCTTAAGATCACAAATATCAACTTTTTCAAAGACATAACGAGGATTATTTCCTACTTCTTCTAATGCTGATTGATTTGCGGCATAGGTCAGCTTATCAATATTGATAACGGAATCTTGAGTGTTATTAATAATATATCGAATAAGGGCGGAACCGATGAAACCTGAACCGCCAGTGATGAGGATTCGCTTCATTAATAGGCCCCAGTTTTCTTACAAACCACTTTAGCAGTTTTAAGTAAGATCACAATATCATTCCATAAAGACCAGTTTTTAGCATACCAAGTATCGAAATAAACTCGCGTATCATAGCTCACATTATTTCTCCCACTTACCTGCCATAAACCTGTCATTCCTGGTTTTGCCATAAGATAATAATCCACATCTTCCTGGTAATAAGGTAGTTCATCCTTCACTATTGGACGAGGCCCAACTAAACTCATGTCACCTTTAAGCACATTCCAAAGCTGCGGCAGTTCATCTAAGCTTCTAGCCCTTAACCATCTGCCTATTGGTGTAATGCGTGGATCATCTTTAAGTTTGAAGTCTTTTTCCCATTCTAATCTAGCACTCTCATCCGTTGCCAAAATCTTTTCTAACACTTCATCTGAATTATTCACCATTGTTCGAAACTTCAAACATTTGAATTTCTTTTTGTGCTGACCAATTCTTGAATGCTCGTATATGAAATTACCGCCATCTCTTGTGATTATAAAATATAAAGGAATACAAAATGGTAACAATAAAAGTAAGAGAAAAGATGAACCTAAGATATCAAAGGTTCTTTTAACAATCTTAGATGAACGTTTTGCTAAATTATTATTTACTCTAAAAAGCACCATTTCCTGGCTAAATAAAAAAGACATATCCGTGCCATAAAGTGGAATACCTCGAAAATCAGGAATTACTGAAATAGAACGGCATCCTTTACGAATTAAATAACGTAACCAAAAATCTTGCTTAACTTTATTTTCTTCATCAATCGCCAGAATAAACTGAGTAAATTCGGGTGAAACCAATTTCATTAGCAGCTCAGGGTTATGGCACATGACAGGAATACCTTCAAGAAACTCTGAATGGCAATCTTCTGTTGTCACAAACAATTTTATGTCGAATCCTAAATACGATTCATCATTTAAAGCATTAAATACCTCTTTAGCATTTTTCCCATTGCCAATAATAATAGTTTCTTTTAGATACATTCCGCTTTTTATCAAAAACTTTTTTACAAGAATCCGGAAAAAAGGAAGTCCGACAAAGATACAAAGCCAAGTTACAGACCAGAAATAACGGGAAACATATAGACGAGAAAAGGCAACAATCGCCAATTCAATAATGAAAAGAATCAATAAGGTACAGATAATTTCTTTTAATTCAAACCAAAATGGTTTACGGTAAGTATAGTGCCGTAATCGTATCCAAAACCACAACACACCAACGAAAGATACACAGGCATGAATCAATATATAGGCATTAAATTCTTCTAAAGGAAAATAAAAACGACCGCCACGAGTGATATCTAACACTTCATAAGCAATAAATAATGAACTAAAAAGTATTAAAAAATCAGTAGCTAACAAAATAAATTTACACCACGTAATTTTATGCATAGTGAAATCCTTATCTTAAAAATTTGCGTTTTAATAAATTGATTGCTTTTTTTAACAAATTCTCGCCTTCCAAATTAACTACCGGAATTTCACAAAACGTTAACTGATGATAAACCAACCAAACATTGAATAGGCGCTCGGCAATAAAACCAAATACTCTTTTTTGGTAGCTATCATACTGGGTTATATCTATTCGCCTTTCTAATTCAAATAAAATAGGGAAAAGCCATTCACAGTATTCTGATGCCTTCTCTGATGACATGACAAACATATTATAAATATGAATCTTTCGACCTTGCATAATTGCATCAAAGCTCGTTATATACTCAGGATGCAATTCAGAAATAATTTCCCTTGTGCAATTCAGATCCTTAACATGATGGGCATGTTGGTAGTGAGAATAAATTGATTCAATAAAATAATTCCGTTTTCGCGGTAAAATTACATCATATTTCTCTAAAATGGTTAACAGCTCTGACTCTGAAGCAATTTGTTTTTTCTTCAAATCTAATGCTTTCCCCGCAAAATAGCGGCGATAATGTACTAAGCCTACATATTCATTATTTTCAAATACACCGTTTTTCCAAGCCCAATAAAGCCCGGTAAGTTCACAAAAACCACTGTTTTTCTCCGCAATATTTATACCTGAATTATCTTGGTAAAAGCCCTCATTTTTTAGAGCATTTGCACGCTTCCCTACAAATATAGGACGATAGCATGCAGAAGTTGGAAACTCATAGTCTTTATGCGTAATCACTAATACAGTAAGCTTCTGCATATTATTTCAAGTAATCCTTATGATGAGAGAAATCACCATTAAGCCCATGCCCCATTGCACGCCAAGTAAATAGCAAACGAGAAAGACTTGGTTGAGTAAATGCATAAAACCAGGTCGTTTTAACAAAAAAAGCTAGTGCATAAATAAACCCTTTATGCTTGGCAAAAGTAGCGATTGTATTACGACAAAAACAATATTGTTTTAAATCTGAATGTGCATTATTAAACCGTAATTTACCAAAAAACATTGGTTCTGATATTGAGCTTGCTATTGGATGATAAAATAATGCATCAATCACTGTCAAAATATTGGCACGGTATGCCTCTGCACGCATTGTATATTCTCTCTCATCTCCCCAAATAAAGTATTCCTGCATAGGAAATCCCATTTGTTGGACAAGATCTCTTCCGATTAATGTACCATTAAAAGGCAATACTGTATCCTTAATTTGATTATCTATTTTTAAAGACTGAGGAATATCAGAGTAATGATCGAGTACTTGCAAACTATTTGGTAAACGTAAGCTAAAACTTAGTTTATCTTTGCCTCCACAATCAATCACTATCGGACCTATATAACAATTCTCAGTTGTGTAAGGTAAGAGTTTTTCCAAACATGTTTCAGCTGGAAATCCATCATCATCCATTAACCAAATATAATCAAAACCTTGTTCAAACGCATACTTGATTCCCTCATGGAATCCACCTGCCCCTCCCATATTTTCGGGCAAGGTAATCAAAGTAAAAGCATCATTATTTGTCCAACCATGCTCACCTAAAAAATCGGCTGTACCATCAGTACTGGCATTATCAATCACCACAATATGAGATAAAGAGTGGGTTTGAGCTTTCAGTGCATTTAAGCAATTTAATAATAATGCCTTGCGGTTAAACGTCACAACCACTGCACAAATTGATTTTTCAATATGCATAATTGACTCAAATTTATTTAAACAAAAGCCATACACGAAATCGTATATGGCTTTATTTCTAGACTCGCTATACTTTAGTCCATATTTACATAAAAAGGTTTAAGTGCGGTCTGTTTTTCTAATGATTCTTTTACAACATCAGCTGTTTCTAAAGCTTCTTTAATCGTCACATCCATATCTAAATAACGATAAGTACCTAAACGCCCGACGAAAGTCACTTGCGTTTCCTTGTTCGCTTTTTCAACATATTGCTGTAAAAGTGCTTTATCTTTCACTAAACGAATCGGGTAATATGGAATATCATTTTCACCACATAGACGGCTAAATTCACGATAACAAATTGTTTTCTCGTGTTGCTCCCATGGTGCAAAATGTTTGTGTTCTGAAATACGAGTATATGGTACTTCTTCATCACCGTAGTTAATTACTGCATTACCTTGGAAATCACCTTCATCACGGAATGCTTCAAAATCTAAGGTACGATAACCTAAGCGACCTAATTCAAATCCAAAGTATGCATCTAACGGACCTGACCAGAAAATATGATCAAATTCAGCTTTCATCGATTCAGCAAATGGTGTATTTAAACGCACTTCAATATTTTCATGATCTAAAATCGCTTCCACAATTTGCGTATACCCCTCTTTCGGCATACCTTGGAATTTATGTGCGAAGTAGTTATCGTCATAGTTAAAACGTACAGGTAAGCGTTTTAAAATGCTTGCTGGTAACTCTTTTGGCTCAACACCCCATTGTTTCTTGGTGTAACCATAGAAAAATGCTTTATACAAATCCTTACCGACAAAGCGCATCGCTTGCTCTTCAAAGGTTTGAGGATCAACAATAGACAAATCTGCTTGCGCTTCAATTAACGCTTTTGCTTCTTTCGGTGAGCACGTTTTGCCAAAGAATTGGTTAATCGTATGCAAGTTAATAGGGAGAGAATACACCGCACCTTGGCTAATCGTTTTTACACGATTAACAAATGGCATAAACTCACCAAAGTTGTTCACATAATTCCATACTCGCTCATTATCAGTATGGAAAATATGTGGACCATAAACATGCACCATTACATTTGTTTCAGCATCACGTTCAGAGTGACAGTTACCCGCCACATGGCTACGAGAATCGATAACAACAGCCTTATAACCTTTCTCTGCTAATTCACGAGCGATAACGGCATTTGAGAAACCTGCGCCGACTAATAAGAATTTTTTCATTATATTCACCTTATTTAAGATTTAATCATAAAAGTACGATATAAACGCAGAGCGTTTGCAAGCATAGCATCTTGTCTATGGGGTTTATCATAATGTAATGGAATCATTGATAAAAATAATAAAATTGTTGGAGCTATAATATCTTCATGTTGAATATTTGGTATTACTAATTGTTTCATGAAAACAGCTTGTATTTTTTCTAAACGAGCATCTAAGTTAAACGTTAATTTAACACCAATATCATTGTTTTTTTCTAAATTAAATGAATCCGCAATGATAAAATCATATAACCCAATAAAAGAATGACAAAGTTTAGCTAAATCATAACTTTGATTTCCATAAATTGTTAATTCTTGATGAATATTTAATCCTCTAGGATCTATGACCTTTATTGAATTACTACGAGAGTCATACATTATATTACTAAAACATAAATCACCATGAACTACAGACGGTATTATAGGAAGTGCTAATGCTTTATTTACACAGTCTTCCGCAATCTGCCATAAAGAAGGTAAGTCAGTACCATCATAACGAGTCGGCTTATATAAGTCTAGACCTACTTGCTTCGCATATGCCATCAAACGCTCGTATGTTTTATCTGCATAAAGTGCGGTAGAATCCTGATTGATTTTTTCAAGAAGCTCCTCATTTCCTCTAAGAAAATATTTTCTTGATTCACTCATATAAAATGAGATCAATCCTAAAACTTTCTCCCAAAAAATTACCGGATTTCTTCCATGCACAAAAATTTCATTCAATGGAAGTATTGGTAAATACTCTGTTTCATAAAACGGACTATCTTGTTCTGTTTTACCAACTTGAATAAGCTGTGGAGTAAATCTTTTTAATCCCGCGGGTAAAGCTCTAAACCAATTTGCTTCAGCTTCAATTTTTCGTGGCGGTGAGCCCGATTTCCACACAACACCGTCCTCTATTTTTAATGAATTAAATGCTCGTTGGGTTGTTATAAGTGAACGCGATTTAAAGTAGGTATTAATATGTCCAAAGTCGTACCACGATGATACATCTTCGTATTCAATACCATTTTCTTCTTCATAAATATTTACGGCTTGGGCAAAATCACCTTGAGATAAGGCTAAAGCCCTTACAAATGCCTTAGGATTGCTAAAGGAAAAAAAACCACACCACACTGCATTATACTTTTCATTAAATTGCCAGATATAATCATCTTCCGCTTTTGCTAAAGCAATGCAATTTTCATTTTGAGGAAATGAGCCTAACAGCGTGTCTCCATGAAGTAAACGTAAAGGTTCATTATTATCCCCGATAGTATTCAAAACATAAAGAAGAGCCATTCCTAACGAAATTCCATCTTGAACAAAAATAGGCTCTATATTTAGCTCATCTAGCAGCAATGATTCTTCTATACTTAATGCATAAGTACTTGGTAAAGAAACCACTATTTTAATATCTTCTGAAAACTGCTCGCGAAGTGAACTAATCTGATGAGTTAATAATTTCTTATTACCTATAGGTAAAAAAACCGGGGGGATTGCACCAAATTCATTACGAAATTCAGCATTAACATAGGCCGCAGAATTAATTAGAATCATATTCACCATCCATTTTTGTCAATTTACGGATTTCATCATAACTCATAGAACTAAATTCATCTGGACGAATTGCACGATCATCGACATAAAAACCATCATGTCCACACCACGGCTTACCAACATAAATTTCATCATAAGGTACATTATGACGCTCTAACCAATCAATAATTATAGGTAATGTATTAACATTAATTTTTCCAACATTACCTTCATAGGTTCTCATATTACGACTAGAACTAATAATTATCTCAAAGCCTTGGGCTTTATATTCTTTTAATTTTTCAATAACTGAAGCAATGGGCTTAGCATTCTTATAATCACCATCTTCAGTTAAGGTGATGGTATTATCTAGATCCATGATAAGTCGTTTCATATTAAGCATCCTCTTTTAATAATTGTTGGTATTCATCTGGAGTTCCACAGAATAAGATACGTTCATTTTCAATTAAATCATAGAAGACTATAGAACCAACTTCGATTAAATCATTATAAAGTGGCGCAATATAATACTCATTCTTTGCTGTCTTTCGATTTTCTTTTGCAGAAAGAAATAATCTCTCAAATACTGACTTTCTCTTAAAATAATAAAGGCCATCACTGCATAAATCAGAAATCCGCTCTTTTTCAGTCGTGCGGATTACCTTTTTAGAATTCTCTTCTGCTAACGCAAAAGACCAATGCTCTCCTTCACCTTTAAAAACCTCTAAATAACCATCACAGTCATTCACCCACTCAGGTTTAACAAAATCAATTATGCGAGAATCAATATTAAAAACATAAATCTCTTCATCATGATCGAGCTTATTAATTCCTTGGTATACCGTATCTGCCTGTCCGAGTGTTTCTTCGGGCAAACAAACTAATTCGTAATCCAAGATACCAAGCTCAACTATCGCTTTCTCTAAGAATTGTTTAGTGTCATAAACATCTCGATAAATAAAAACAAACTTATCAGTTTTAAAATATCGCTCAAATGAGCGAACTGACCAAGAAAAAACAGTTTCACCGTTTAAATCTAATTGATATTTTGGTTTTGTATAACCTGCTTTAAAAAAACGGGAACTTAGTCCCGCCATTGGAATAATAAACATATACACTTACACTCTTATTAAGTAATTTTAAAATAACTACTAGCCTTTTTCATAATATCTGTGCTTCTGTTCTCTACCATAAAATAAACTATTGTAGAAATCAAAATTACTATAGAAATGAATACCACTAAATTAATATATCCCTTTAACGAGAAATCAAACTTCATACCTAGTAATGACTGCATAACATATTGAACAGAATAATGCATTAAGTATATTGAATAACTAATTTTCCCCAAAAACACTAATACCCTTAAATTCAGCAATCTATTTAATAGAGTATCAAACTGCATAAATGAAATAGATATTGCCACCAAAATAAATATTAACGCTAAAAAGTCATTATAATTATGTTGATTCGAAAACATAATATAAAAAAACACAGCACAAGACATCATCTGCAAGAAAGAATAAATCACCATCTGCTTTCTTTTCTTATTGTCTAGACTTATTTTTATCGGCTCTAGCCATCTATAAATAATAACGCCTAGGCTAAAACCAGCTAAACATCTAAGCATTCCAGAGTTCATATACATTATATATTCATTATGAACACCTAATCTGCCAAACGTAACAAACAATATAGAATAAATAAAAATAGATATAAGAATAATTAATGGAATTGATAGTTTTCTTAGCCAAATAAAGAAAATTAAATTAACCCACAACTCACAAGATACAGACCAAGAGGCACCATTCCAATATTGATGATGGGGATGAAATCCTAGACCATTAATAAAAAGTACCTGTTGAATAAACGTAAAAAATATACCATCCTTATAATAATCTGCTGGAAACTGCCAAGAAAAAGATGTTAATAAATCTCCATTTTTTGGATAATGCACAAAGAATACAGTGCTAAGAAATAAAAAAAGCAAGATTATAAGTGAGAATAAATGTAACGGGTATAAGCGATATAATCTCTTTATGAAAAACTCAGTTGAACTCATTTCTTTATCAAAGTAAGATTTCTGTATTACTATACCGGAAAGTATAAAAAAGAAATCAACTGCTAGCTCTGCAGAAACGAAATTATTTGGTACGGTGTAATGAAATATGGCAACTAAAAGTGCCATAATTCCACGCCAAGAGTCTAATTCAATAATATGTTTAGTTTTCATTTTGACTACTAAATAATTTATCCCAAGAAGCATTTTCTTTTGAATGCTCTCTAAACTCTAATAATTTAGAACGATAAGATTCAATATTACGTATCAAATGAATATAATTTTTAACAAATCTAATGGCCAATCGAATACTTTTACCTCTTTGTAAAGTGGCCTCTTCCATTGTTCGATTCAATGTATTGAATAATCTTACTTTTTTACGACCATAGAAAAAAATAGGCTGCCTTTCAAAACCATACTTAGATGAACCTTCAGTGCCTAATCCAAGATAAGATAAAATTATGCCTAGTAATTTTGTTGATTTCTTATGAAAACGCGGCTCAGTATAATAATAATCAACATCAGAAACAGTGACTGTATTTTTCTTAAGCTCTTTAAGTGTTTTCATAGCCCATTGATGCAAATCGGCAGGATCTTTTTTATACTCCTCATTTATCACATGCTCTAATGCTAACACATTAAATTCAGCAGCCACATAATTAAATGTAATCAAATTCTTTATAAATTTTTTCAATGAAAATAATTTAATCAAATTATAATATCTTTGGTAAGAAAGAAGGGCATTCATAATCATATTACGTGGAAGATAATAATCTTCCATAATTTCATTATATTTTAAGATAAATGGATCATGCCAAACATTAATACCATTTAAAGAAACAATTTCTTTATTATTTCTCATTGAAAATTCAATATCATCACCTCTAACAAAGATTGGTAAAGGCAACCCATTTTCTTTAATTAATTTAGTTGAAAATGCGGAAAACCACCAACCAGATAGGCCGTAGATACTTTCTGAAAATGTATTATTTAATGCAACCCCACGATCCCGCATATCTTGGAAATGTCCTTGGTGGTGAAAGCCATTATTATCTAAAATTGTATTTCGTTCATATTGCAACCAACGTTCATCTGATGAAAACATTGAACCAGCCAACATCACATCAAAATACTCAGGTCTAATAAATTGAAAGAAACGATAGGTTCTTAATAAAGATTCAAAGTGAAAGTTGATATCATCATCCATTAATAACACATGGGAACTATTTGACTCAATTGCTTTACAAATAGAATGCGTAAAACCACCTGCGCCTCCCATATTCTTACTTTTATAGATATGAATATTTTTGTACTCTTTATTCAGTTGAATTGGATCACCATTATTTGTAATTATTACATCCATATTCAATCCATTTTTATCAATACCTGTTTCAAGAACATCAGCTGATTTTTGAATATAGCTTTGTCTATTATAAGTACAAATACAACAAGAAAGTTTATATTCTTTATTAACAACTTCCGACTCTGTAGTAAAGCAAACATTACTAATAATACTATCCACATCATTTGCTCTAACACTTACATAGAGCACTTTTTGCATATTGAATTGATCAATTCTAATCTTATGATGTTTTTCTTTATCAGAAGATAAAATTTCTTGATGTAAATCCTGCTCATATTGATAGAATGTATGGCGATAATCCAACCCTATCAAGTTAATCTGAATATTTCCTTTAAAGGAAAACTCTAGATACAGATTATCTAGAGAACAATATCTTAACCATTTTTCAATAGAAAAAAAGTTAAAGTAAGTATCAAATGCAATACTATTATATGCCTTAATTTTAATCGTTTCATTATTCAATAAAGCATAGTTATTTCCTCGTACATATAAATGAGAAAGCTCTAGAGAATGTGGATAAAATATAACATTTTGTAAAACAATAGACATTTTTAATTCAGACCTCTAATGTAAATTCTTAATGGATTATTAATCTCTCTCTCAACTCTTTTTACTGCAAAAAGATTATTTGAATTAAATATTTTCCATTTATTATCACCATCGTATAAATACTCAAATTTCTCTAAGTATTTGATATCATTATTTCTAATTGCCTCAATATCCTTAGGTTTAATCTCATAAAATTTACTCCTAAAGAAAATTGCATTTACAATCTTTCTTAATAGGTCATTGCGATGAATTCTTTTGTACTTCATAAAGAACTTCCACAATTTGCTATCGAATCGGTGTACTTCTGATAATACATAAGGTAATCCATCTGACTTTATATTCAAAGCATTTGCCAACGATGAAAATACGATTTCTTCTCTAGGATAGTGAAGCTGGCTCTCTAATAAATTATGCTTTTCACATAACTCTATTATTCTCATAAGTAAATCAATCTTATACATACTCCCTTCAATTTGAGAACCTATGATCATTGATGAATTATGCAATTTTAATAAATTAAGGAGTTTTTTGTCTTGCTTTGCTACAGCACCGACCCACCAATAAGTAAAAAATGAATTTACCCTTCTGAAATTAAATAGATAATCTTTACCTTTCAAATATTCTTCTATTCCTAATTTAACAAACATATCATTAGATGAGTGAAACAAAACATGAGCATCAGAACTGATATTATTATAAATATATTTAATATTTAAAAAATGGGCTGAAATAATCCCTCCCCAAGTAGTTTGAGCTTGATTAGGGTTTACATGATAGTTATCTACTTTACCTCTTAAATACTCTTCTAGTTCAGATAAAGCAAAATTTGCTGACTTAGAAACATGGACAACTACTTTTGCTGAAGGGAAATACCTTTGAATATTCAAAAGCTGCTCCAAAATAATATCCTTTTTTTCATGCACAAGTAATGAAATTATATACATAAAATACCTATAAAATTAATATATTGATTTAACGACAAGTTCTTAATCGAGGTTTATTATTTTTTCTAATAAAACTAACATCACACCCTAAATGCCTATATAAACTAGTATGTTTTTCTAATCTTCTAGGAAGAATACCTTCTATATATTTAAGTTTATCATAAACAATATCCTGAGCTGATATAAAATCAATGTGGTGATCATATTCATCTCTAGAAAATTGTTTATTACAAACCAGTTTATCCATAGAATAAACAAAGTCTGGTAAACAATTGATTACTGGTAGTAATGCTGACAATTTAACAGCAAAATCAAATAATATCTTCCCTCTAACTAACTCTGAAATTTGATCCAAGCCAAAAACATCTTTCCAGAATGATTTTGGTAATTCAGGAGGAGGAGATGTAAATACGGCATAAATATGACAAAAACCCAAATTATTCAGATACTCTTTGAGAGCCAAGATTCCATCAATCATCTCCTTAATAAATAGCGGAATATCATAAAAACCAGAATTAGCCATTTTATACGGTAAATTAAAATCAGTATCAACAGAACCAAAATGGAGTAAAATAACACTATCTTTGGGAATTTTAATTAATGTATTCAAATATGGTTTCATTTGCTCATTAATTTTTCTTAATCCTCTAGCAGACCAGCCTGAAGCCCAAAATGGCAAGTAATTCTCATTATCACCAAAGATATAATCAAAAATTTCTGTTGAAGATGAACCAAAAGCAACAACTTTTCTCTCATTCTCATTCTGAATAGGTAAGCTATCCTTAACAAATGTTGCTTCTTTATCTAATATTGGAAATAATGATAAATAATTACTGAATTGCTCACCTTGAACAATTCTTAAAACACCATTACAATCAGCAATATAATGCATTTGCATCCCTGGATTTGTACAGAATAAAGTAACGGAATTATCAATGACTTGAAACTTGAAACTTGAATCGTATAAAAATAATTCATCTGCCTCATATGATGAATCTATAATAATACCATCTCGATGACGAGCAAACTCTCCTGTCATCACATTTATTAAAGAAACTGCTTCAGATAAATCAAACTTATGAGGATTTACGAACTTATATAAATTACAACCTAAATAAATATACTTACCTTTTATCATGTTTATTTACCCTCGTATTTTTGAATAATATCTTCTGCCCTCCCTTGCGCTACGACATGTCCCTTATCCAACCAAATTACATTTTGACAAAGCTCTTTCACTTGCTTACTAGAATGAGATACAAAAAGTAATGTCGTACCATTTTGAAGTAATGACTCCATACGCTTCCTACATTTTTCTTGAAATGCTATATCTCCTACTGCAAGTACCTCATCCACAATTAAAATGTCAGGTTTAACAATTGTGGCTACAGCAAATCCTAGCCGAGCAGCCATACCAGAAGAAAAGTTCTTAATTGGGACATCAATAAAATCACCTAGTTCAGCGAATTCAATAATTTCATTAAAATGCATCTCCATAAAAGCTTTTTTATGCCCTAATAATGCACCATTTAGATAAATGTTTTCTCTAGCTGTTAACTGTGGGTCAAATCCAGCTCCTAGCTCAATAAGTGGAGCAATTTTACCATGTACTTTTACTGTCCCTTTATAAGGTTTCAAAATGCCACAAATCAACTTTAAAAGTGTCGACTTTCCCGAACCATTGGCACCGATTACCCCCCAAGATTCCCCTTTTTTAACTTCAAAATTAACTTCCTTTAATGCTAAAAACTCTTGAAACATAAGCTCACCTTTTAGCATCTTAATCACATATTCTTTTAAGCCATTATAGTTTTCAGTCGCTTTATTAAATCGAACTGTTGCATTTTTTACTTTAATTATTGTTTCAGTATTCATCATATATATAAAATAAATTCATCTTGTTTTTTATTAAAATACCAAGCTCCCAAATACAAGACAATAAGAGCAGTTATAAAGCCAATTAGTATAGTTTCTAAATTTGGAAATCTTGCATATAGAATAATATCTCTAAATTGTTCTATATAACCATACATAGGATTAGCATTTTGATATAACATACGGTATTCTTCAGGAATAATTGACACCGGATAAAATAAAGGTGTCATATAAACCCACATAGAAATAAAAACGCCCCATAAATATTGGATATCTCTAAAAAATACTGTAATTGAAGCGAGCCATAAGCCCAAACCTAAACTAAAAATAAATACTTGTAAAATAACTATTGGAAAAAATAAAAGACACCAAGAAAATTCTGCATTAGTAAAAACCATAACAATCACTAATGCACCTAGAGAAAAAAACAAATTAACAAGAGAACTTCCAACTTTTGATATCGTGAAAATATATTTAGGCACATAGGTCTTCTTTATTAAAGAAGCATTTCCAGATATGGATCCAACAGACATATTTGTTGCTTCAGTCATAAAAGTAAATAAAAACTGTCCTGAAATCATATAAAGAGGGTAATTAGGAATATCAAATCGAAATAGATTAGAAAAAACAACAACAAGAACCATCATTAACATTAATGGATTCAAAATACTCCACAGATACCCCAAATAACTACGACGATATTTAAGTTTTACATCCCTTATAATCAATTGTTTTAGCAATTCATCGAAAGCCAAGAATCGGCGAAATTTACCTAAAAACTTATTTAGCATAATCTATATCCTATCTATAACCAGATGCTGATTATACACTAATTCAAAGCTATATCACATACAAAAAGTGCGGTCAAAAATTACCGCACTTACCTTGTTCAATATCTAATCTAATTAAGCATAATACATCTCAAACTCAACAGGATGTGGTGTCATATTTAAACGTTCTACTTCTTTACGTTTAATATTAATAAATGCTTCGATAAAGTCTTTCGTAAACACACCACCTTGCGTTAAGAATTCATAGTCTTTTTCTAATGAATTCAAGGCTTCTTCTAATGAGCTTGCTACCGCTGGAATATCTTTTAATTCTTCTGGAGGAAGATCGTAAAGGTTTTTATCCATTGCATCGCCTGGATGGATTTTGTTTACTACGCCATCAAGGCCTGCCATCAATAACGCAGCGAAAGCCAGATATGGGTTTGCCAATGGATCTGGGAAACGTGCTTCAATACGAATTGCCTTCGGATTGGTTACTGCAGGGATACGGATTGAAGCAGAACGGTTACTTGCCGAGTAAGCCAATAATACTGGTGCTTCAAAACCAGGTACTAAACGTTTGTATGAGTTAGTACTTGGGTTAGTGAAAGCATTTAATGCTTTTGCATGCTTAATGATACCGCCGATGTAATAAAGTGCGGTTTCAGAAAGGCCGGCATATTTATCACCTTGGAAAATATTTTTACCGTCTTTGCTTAATGACATATTACAGTGCATACCAGAACCATTATCACCTGTGATTGGTTTTGGCATAAAGCAAGCGGTTTTGCCGTGTTCTAATGCAACGTTTTGCACCACATATTTATAGATTTGTGTTTCATCCGCTTTTAGGGTTAAGCTGTTGAATTTGGTTGCAATTTCGTTTTGACCTGCTGTTGCCACTTCATGGTGGTGAGCTTCGATGACTAAGCCCATTTCTTCTAAAATTAAACACATTTCAGATCGAATATCATGAGCAGTATCAATTGGTGCCACCGCACAATAACCACCTTTCTTCAATGGACGATAAGCATTGTTACCGCCTTCATATTTTTTGTTGGTGTTCCAAGCGGCTTCAATATCATCAATGGCGAAAGAAGCACGGTTCATTGATACATCAAAACGTACATCATCAAATAAGAAGAACTCAGGTTCTGGACCAAAGAATGCCTGATCTGCAACGCCTGTTGAACGCATATAGTTTTCTGCTCGAATAGCGATTGAACGCGGATCACGATCATAGCTTTGCATGGTTGTTGGCTCATAAACGCTACAACGAATTGAAAGTGTTGGGATCTGCGCAAATGGATCGACTACTGCAGTTTCAGCAATTGGCATTAAAAGCATATCGGCTTTGTTAATGGTTTTCCAACCTTCAACAGAAGAGCCATCGAACATTTTGCCATCTTCAAACATATCTTCATCGACAAGGCTAACCGGGATAGAAACACCATGTTCTTTACCTTTAATGTCGGTGAAACGAAGTAGCACGAACTTAATATCGTTCTCTTCGATCAGTTTAAATACGTTGGCAATTGCATTTGCATTTGGCATAAGGAGTCCTCTATTTTGCTATGTGTATAATCTTTAATAAAATTAAAAGAGCATTATAACGCAATCGCTTGCTTTTTTCATGGGATTTATTTTAAACACCGGCATAGCAGAGTAACGAAATATCGTGTATAATTTTTGCCCTTTCGCGATTCTCGTAGGGTGAGTTTTACTCACCAATTTAAACTACTTGGACTATTCGGTGGTATAAAAATTCCACCCTACAAAACTTAAACTTTAAGAACGTAATAAATGAAAAACGACATTGATATTAATAAATTGCGCAATATCGCAATTATCGCTCACGTTGACCATGGTAAAACCACCCTCGTTGACAAACTTCTTCAACAATCCGGTACATTTGAATCAACTCGTGGTGATGTTGATGAACGCGTAATGGACTCAAACGATCTTGAAAAAGAACGTGGTATTACCATTCTTGCAAAAAATACCGCAATTAACTGGAATGGTTATCGCATTAACATCGTAGATACCCCAGGACACGCCGACTTCGGTGGTGAAGTAGAACGTGTACTTTCTATGGTGGACTCTGTACTTTTAGTGGTAGATGCCTTTGACGGCCCAATGCCACAAACGCGTTTCGTGACACAAAAAGCCTTTGCTCATGGTTTAAAACCAATCGTAGTTATCAACAAAGTTGACCGTCCAGGCGCACGTCCTGATTGGGTGGTGGATCAAGTATTCGATTTATTCGTTAATCTTGGTGCAACCGATGAGCAATTAGACTTCCCGATTATCTATGCATCTGCATTAAATGGTGTAGCAGGTCTTGAACATGAAGATTTAGCGGAAGATATGACGCCGTTATTTGAAGCGATTGTTCAACACGTTGAACCACCAAAAGTGGAACTTGATGCCCCATTCCAAATGCAAATTTCCCAATTAGACTATAACAGCTATGTGGGTGTTATCGGTATCGGTCGTATCAAACGTGGTGCAATCAAACCAAATCAACCTGTAACTATCATTGATGGCGAAGGTAAAACTCGTCAAGGCCGTGTAGGTCAAGTATTAGGTCACCTTGGTTTACAACGTTATGAAGAAGATGTTGCTTACGCAGGTGATATCATCGCGATTACTGGTTTAGGTGAATTAAATATCTCGGATACCATTTGTGATATAAACGCGGTTGAAGCCTTACCTTCATTAACCGTTGATGAACCAACCGTAACCATGTTCTTCTGTGTAAATACTTCACCGTTTGCAGGTCAAGAAGGTAAATATGTGACTTCTCGTCAAATTCTTGAACGTTTAAACAAAGAACTCGTTCACAACGTCGCATTACGCGTAGAAGAAACACCAAACCCAGATGAATTCCGTGTTTCTGGCCGTGGTGAATTACACCTTTCTGTATTAATTGAAAATATGCGTCGTGAAGGTTATGAGCTTGCGGTTTCTCGTCCTAAAGTAATCTACCGTGAAATCAACGGCAAAAAACAAGAGCCTTACGAACAAGTGACTATCGACGTAGAAGAACAACACCAAGGTTCTGTCATGGAAGCATTAGGTATCCGTAAAGGTGAAGTTCGCGATATGATGCCAGATGGCAAAGGTCGTGTACGTTTAGAATATATCATCCCAAGCCGTGGCTTGATCGGTTTCCGTGGTGAATTCATGACCATGACGTCAGGTACCGGTTTACTTTACTCTAGTTTCGATCACTACGATGACATCAAACCAGGTGAAATCGGCCAACGTAAAAACGGTGTATTAATTTCTAACGCAACAGGTAAAGCACTTGCTTATGCACTATTTGGTTTACAAGAGCGTGGTAAATTAATGATCGAAGCCAACGTAGAAGTTTACGAAGGCCAAATTATCGGTATTCACAGCCGTACAAATGACTTAACCGTAAACTGTTTACAAGGTAAAAAACTCACCAATATGCGTGCATCGGGTAAAGATGATGCCATCGTATTAACTACACCGGTAAAATTTACACTTGAACAAGCTATCGAGTTTATCGATGATGACGAATTAGTGGAAGTGACACCAGAGTCGATCCGTATCCGTAAAAAACTCTTAACGGAAAACGATCGTAAACGTGCAAACCGTACGACAACCAGTACGAGTACACACTAATTAAAAACGTGCGGAAATTTGACCGCACTTTTAAACAAACAAAAGGCGAACATCATGTTCGCCTTTTTTGTTTTATGATTAAACTAACCTAATCTTACTTTCTCGCCACCGAATTCATCGAGTAAGTTTTCTGTCAGTTTAGATAAAATGCCCGTCATTAATACAAAATCAGCATCAAAGCGTTGCGCATAATCTTCTTTTAAAATATCCGCATTTTTCTCACGCACCGCATCGGCAAATTTTAAACGTTTGAGCGTGCAATCTTCATTAAATACAAAAGTCAGTGTATCTTCCCACTCCAATGCGAGCTTACTCACCACTTTTTTGCCATCTTGTAAAAGCGCGAGAATCTCTTCATTTTCTAATGGCTGTTTTTTGCAGCGGATCACGCTGTCTTCTTGGCTTCCACGCAATTCAGCCTCTTCTAATGCCACCAACCAATGCGGGATTTTTTCCTGCACAATCCAATCTGTTAAAATGGTCGAAGGTTCATTGGCAAAAGCCAACGGTACAACCGGTAACGAACCAAGTGATTTACGCAATAACGCCAACGCATCTTCTGCACGTTTACTGGATGCCGCATCAACATGAACAAGATTATTCTCCGTATCAATCCACACAGAAGTTTGTTGGTTTTTAGTGAATGCTCGCGGCAATAAATTCATCACCACATCATCTTTTAATGTTTGTTTTTCCGTTTTTTTCAATTTACGGTTTTCTTTTTGCTCAAGGCTTTCAATGCGTTCATCTAATTCACGTTTCACCACATTTGCCGGCAACATTTTCTCTTCTTTTTTAGCGACCAACAAAATGTGTTTACCCACTGAAAAATACAATAATTCACTGCCTTTCAAGGGACTCGCCCAACCGAATTTACTTTGATCTTGTGAGCCACAAGGATGAAATTCACAATCTGACAACTGGCGTTGTAATTCATTAAGAGCCCAATCTAAGGGCTTAGTCAGCCTATATGACATTAAATTTTTAAACCAAAAATTAACTTTATAACTCATAACATTTCACCATGTACAATTTTATCATTAAATCAATAATTTACTTATTTCAAAACACCATTTATAATTCATAGTATATCATCATATTTCAATTTTTTAGTAACCATAATGGTAACTTATCACAATTAAGCTAGATTTCTTGGTTACTAAAAAATATATTAATACCTATTTTTATATACATAAACAGATGTCTTATGGCTAAAAAAGTAAAACCACTTGTTGACACTGAAATCAAGAAAGCAAAAGCATCAAACAAACCATATACATTGACTGATGGTTATGGACTATTTCTAATCATTTCACCAACAGGTTCAAAATCTTGGCGGTTTAATTACTATCGACCTATAACAAAGAAACGAGCAAAAATTTCTTTAGGCCTATATCCAGCAATTACACTATCAAAAGCAAGGGAGTTGAGAGAACAATATCGTCAATTACTAGCTAATAAGATTGATCCGCAAGAATACATAAAACAGCATGAATTACTGCAATTACAACGACAAAACAATACATTTTTTGCCATATCAACTCAATGGAAACAAAAAAAAGTTTCTGAAATCAAGTCTGTAACACTTAAAAGCCGATGGAGAACGCTAGAAAAATATGCATTTCCATATTTAGGCGATAACCCTATTGCTGAAATTACACCACAACAGTTACATGATACAGTTATACCATTATTTGAACGAGGAGTTTCTCACACTGGGAAGCTTGTTATTGCATTAGTTAATGAAATCATGAATTTTGCTGTTAACAAAGGTATTATTGAGTTTAATAAATGCATCAATGTATCAAAGACTTTTAATGTAAACAGAACAACACATCATCCAACTATTAGACCTGAAAAACTACCTGAATTCATGTCTGCGTTACGTCATTCACATATTGACCTTATGGTGAAATATCTTATTGAATTCTCCCTTTTGACTATCACCCGTCCAAGTGAAGCTGCAAATGCACAATGGAATGAAATTGATTTTGAGAAATCGCTATGGAATATCCCTGCTGAACGCATGAAAATGAAAAAAGCTTTCACCATTCCATTATCACTACAAGTGCTTAAAATACTTAATAAGCTAAAAAACATTTCAGGACGTAGTCGTTTTATTTTTCAAAGCCAACGTTATCCTGAAAGACCATTACATTCAAGCTCTGCCAATGCAGCAATTAAACGCGTTGGTTATAAAGATCAATTAACATCACATGGGCTACGTTCTATCGCAAGCACCTATCTTAGCGAGACATTTACCGAAATGAATCTGGAAATTCTTGAAGCTTGCCTTTCTCATCAAAGCAAAAATCAAGTTCGTAACGCCTACAATCGCTCAACCTATCTTGAACAACGAAAACCATTAATGAATGCTTGGGGAGATTTTGTTGAAGAATGTATGAAAAAAAGTATCTAAAAATAAAGGGAATCAATACTGATTCCCTTTATTTACCTAACCTTTCTTCAGTAACTCTACCATTTCTCTCAGTAGCTTTATTTCATTATCTTTTTGCTCTACTAGCTTGTTCAAAAAACCTTCTTTTTCTTCCAATAATTGCTGATAATGTGATAACGATAATTTTAGTTTTTCAATCTCAATCAATAGAGATTTCTCATTGTCTCCCTGAAATGACGAACCAAAATGAGAATTCTCATTGAATTGAACGAAGACATTTCGTTCACCAGAATTAATCAATTCAACAATATCTATATCTAAAATCTGTGCAATTTGCTCTAGCTTATCCAGATGTAATTTCGTTTCACCACGTTCAATTTTTGCATAGCCATTCAATGACATACTCATTCTTTCAGCCATCTCTTCTTGTGACCAATGCTTTGTTTCACGTAGTTTTCTGATCTTTTCATGTACGTTCATTCTTATACCCATAAATAGGTTAATTTTTTACAACAAACTGTGTGCTAACTATACATCGATTGTTGGTAGAACGCAAAATCTCTCTTAGATAAAATTTACAAATACAACTATACTGGGGATATTTATGCTTAAATCTATACTTAAACCAATAGGACATATACTAAAACTTCTAATAAAAACTGCTTTATTCTTACTTTCATTATTATTCATACTAATGCTAATTATCGGATTCGTTGATAACAAAAAAATTCCAACCGAATTTATTGTTTTTGGGATTCTAGGTATTTGTTACATTTGCTACACATTTAATTCTTGGGCAAATAAGCCTGAAGTCTGTCCAGTCTGTAAATCAGGCAAAATTGAATTGGATTCAATTAAAGAAATTGACCGCTGGCTGGGAAAAACTAAAGTGCGTGAAAGAATGGCATCTGGAAAAACACGAGAACGATATATTCAATGCACGAAAGTAAAAAAACGATATACATATTGTTGCCAAAATCCTAATTGCAAGCATACGTATACTAAAATACGGGAAGAAGAATTATAGGTGTAACTATGTTTTCAACCGCTATAATTGAAAAAATTAATTATTACATCTATTGTCTTGTTGACCCTAGAAATCAAAATATCTTCTATATTGGTAAAGGTATTGGCAATAGAGTTTTTCAACATGCACAAGGTGCATTAACTTGCAAAACTAATGAAAATGATAAAATATCACTAATCAATGATATACATAAAGATGGACTTGAACCCTTATACTATATTTTAAGACATAATATCAAGGAGGAAAAACAAGCACTTGAATATGAGGCTTTAGCGATCGATTTATTATCAATTGTTAAACCTAATCAACAACCATTAACCAATATTCAAGGTGGCACACATTCTTCTGAAAAAGGTTTAATGTCATTATCAGAACTAAAACGTATATATGACCCACAAGAATTAAAAACAGATTTACCTGTTGTTTTAATCACAATTAATAAAAACTATAAAAAATTAAAACAACAAATAAAATCAGGCGAAATTGATAAATCGCAAATTGAAAAAGAAATTTACGAACGCACTCGCGGCTATTGGAAAACGGGTTCACGCCGTGAAAAAGCCAAATATGCTATTGCAGTTTATCGTGGCTGGACATTAGCAGCCTACGAAATTTCATACTGGATTGAAGCACCTATTGAGCGTCAAGGTCGTTGGGGTTTTATCGGTAAACTTGTGCCGAAAGATTCTCCAATTTATCAAGAACTTGTTAATAAATTAACCTATTCATCAAATAATGATTACAAGGCGCCACAAAATCCAATAACTTATCGTAATTGTTAATATTTACTTTAATGGAATCTTAAAATGAATAAATTTTTAATTACATCTATATTTCTAATAACAAATATTACATATGCAGGAATCCGTACTATTGAACTTCCGCCAGAACAATCCGGTTCAATAGCTATGAAATGTGGAGACTATATTTATTTTGGTGAAAAACGTTCATCTTACGATGTCTGCATGATAACAGGCTTGTTAAAAACATATGAAAAAGGTCAATGTATTACTCATGATGAATACAAACTTTTAAACAAAGCATGTAGCACTAAACCCGACAATGTTCCACAAGCCTACAAAATGAGAGATTCATCTTACTATGTTGAATACTCACCAGAAACTGATGGTTTTGTACCAATGAGTAGTGAAAACTAAAATCATCATAAAGAGCTCAAAAATGAGCTCTTTTTTCATTTTATGTATTACATATAGGTTTTATCATTCTAATCAACTAAATGCATCTAGACATCATTTAGAATTATTATGGCTTACATTAAATACCTATATACATTTATCAAGTACAGTGAACTTAAAATGATGAAAAAATTTCCAAATTTTAAACCGCATTCTGACACGGAAACTGAAGAATTAATTAGCTTACTATTTAGAAAACTCGATATTGATGAACTAATCTTTCTGCTACGTGTTTTACAACGTGATATCCGTGCAAAATATACACTCACAAAAATAATTAAAAAAAATATCAATTTAAAGTTAGATTCATAAATTCCTGTGTTAAGCTCCTAAAAAGTATGTACGAAATAGGAGATAATTATGAAAATACAAGATAACGTCGGCTATTACTTCACAATTCAAGATCTTCAAGATCGTTTACGTGTAAGTCGTTCAACTATTCTGCGATTAATTGAATCGAAAAAATTAACATCTATCAAATTTGGACGACAAGTTCGTATTCCTGAATCTTAGATTCTAAGTTACCTTGAAACTTGTAAAGTATAAAAAAATAAGCCACCAAAAACATGGTGGCTTTTATTTACTATCTTTTATATCGTTTAAAACACATCTTAGCACTGCCTTCTGATATTGATAAACAGGTTGCTATTTCTCGCCATTTTAGACCTTGTGTTCTTAACTATACTATTTTCTCATATTTACTTTTTAAGTCATTTTGTGATTTCACCCATCCGAATTCTTCTGACCAACGATTCAATGAGCTTACACTAATACTAAATTGTTCTGCTATTTGCTTTAACGACATATTAGGTTTATTAGCTCCAAATTGATTAAACAACTCTTTCTTGATAATTTGTTGCTTTTCCCATCGTTTTCGAGAACGATTTGACTGAATTTGTTGAAACGATGATTCAGAAAATCTTTCCCAAATCCAACGAGATGAACTTCTAGCAATTCCTTTTAACTCCCTGTATGGTAATGGTGGATTATGATTCTGATTTAATAACTCTAATGAAGATAATAAATACTGATTAAATTGTTCTAATTGTTTACCTGAACATTTAAACTTCAGAACCTCACGATAACCAATTTTTTTGATCTGATTAAATAAAGAACAATTCCGACCTTCAATATCTTCATTATCATTTAGATAAAATACAGGTTTATTTGATAAATCAACAAAATCAGCTAAATAATCCAGAGTATATTTAGGTACATTAAATACAAATGTTCTCCAAAAATTTGAGTTTGGATTTTTAGTGAATACACCAACATAGTGTTGATCTGCTCCTAACTTATCAATATAAGCTCGTTGTATCTTTTTAAAATAACTTATTGGCTTAAATCGAGCATTCTTTGTGTTACAAATAGGTACCTCCAACGCATAGATATAATGACATCGACCGTTTAATCTATTTTGTACCACTATATTGGGACTTGGAAGTCCTAACAATTCCCAATCCATTGCAGAATTTTCCCGATCTAGATCTAACACCATAAATTTAATAAACAGATCATTAAACTGAATATACTTATGAGTTAATGCAACATCTTTAGGGTATAACTGCACCCCATTATCAAAATTATCTGTCTACTTTATCCGTTCTGCTAAGCTTTGATTAAAATCATCTAATGTATATGCTGATTCCATATTTACCTCTTTATATATGATTGAATTTATGTGGTAGACATATCTATCTAATATGTCTTAACTGAGATTAATACAAAAAAAGTATTTTTTAACTTAATATGATTATTTTTTAGACACTTAAAACATGAAAAAGAATCGAATGCCTAAATCTTAAGCAAAAAATATAGATTTGTAACAAAATATCATCCCATATCAGATATTAATAATTTAGAAGTAATATAAAATGAAATGATATCTAATTAAATCAGATCGCAACAACTTGATGGTAAAAACATTGTTTAAGACATATTACAAATTGAATAGATAAAAATTAGAGATTTTTTGGATACATCGGATACTTTTTGATGTATTGTATATACTAGAGGTAATATTACATATAATTAGTGAACAAGTAATAAACAGCTACAGTGTACACGCCTAAAAATAGTAACCAATTTGGTAACCAATTATCAAAACATGAAAGAAGATTGATTATATTTGCAATGGTTCAAGACAATCTATTTAATTTTTAAACCACATCGTAACACTTCCTTCATAATAGGGTAAAATACGCGACATTGTAGCCCATAAACTCACGGGAAAAAATGATGCAACAGAAATTAATTGCCTTCATCGGCGGTGGCAATATGGCACAAGCCATTGTGTTAGGCCTATTAAAACAAGGTTATCCAGCTGATAAAATTATCGTTAATGATCCTAATGAAGAGAAACGTGCTTTTTTTGCTCAATATGGCGTCGCGGTTTCTACGGATAACGATCAATCCATCACACAATCTCAAGTAGTCTTATTTGCGGTTAAACCGCAAGTCTTCGCTGATGTCTGCAAGCCATTAAGTGCGGTTGATTTTTCTGATAAATTAATCATTTCTATTGCTGCAGGTATTTCGACTGCCCGATTGGCCGAACTCCTTCCAACAGCAAAATCCATTGTTCGCGTGATGCCAAACACACCTGCATTAGTGGGTGAAGGTATGGCTGGCTTATTTGCTGATAAAAACACACCTGAAATTGACCGCACTTTTGCGGAAGATTTACTTTCAGCTGTAGGGAAAACCACTTGGGCGACGAATGAAAATCACATGCATACAGTCACTGCTGCGTCTGGCAGTAGCCCAGCTTACTTCTTCCAATTTTTAGAAGCCATGCAACAAGGCTTAATGGAAATGGGATTAGATGAAAACCAATCTCGTGAGTTGGTACAACAAGCCATGTTAGGCTCGGCGAAGCTGGTGATTGAAAATCCACAGACAGCGCTTTCCACTTTACGAGAAAATGTTACCTCAAAAGGCGGTACCACCGCAGCTGCATTAAATGTATTCAATCAACACCAATTTAACGACATCATTAAACAAGCGATGCAGGCCTGTGTGGCACGCTCACAAGAAATGGAAAAATTATTCTAATGCAAGTTCGTCCTTTTACCTGGCTCACCCTGAGCTTTTTTGGTTACTATTGTGCCTACGGTGTATTTCTTCCCCTTTTCCCTGCGTGGTTGAAAACGCAATCTTATAGTGAAGAAAGCATCGGTTTATTGCTAGCCTGTGGTTATATTTTCCGTTTCAGTGGCAGTATTTTATTTTCAGGCTTAATAAAACGCGTTTCCCTTCTAGTGAATGGCTTACGCTACTTAGCTGTTGCCAGTGCTGTCACCATGGCGTTAATCGGGCTCATGTCTCATAACTTCTGGTTATTATTTATTGGACTTGCCTTATATTCCATGGTGAATGCGGCTGGCATGCCGATTGGTGATAGCCTAGCGAGTACATGGCAACAACAAATTCATTTAGATTACGGCAAAGTACGCTTGATTGGCTCCTTTGCATTTGTTGTCGGCGTAATGGTGTTTGGGTATTTAGCGGGGATGGTTGGTGAACAATACATTACATGGATGATTACAGGAATCCTTATTTTCTATAGCATTGTGCAATTACTTCATCCCAATCCAATGCCACAAGATGAGCCACAAAGTGCGGTCGAAAATTCTGTTGGATTTTTAGGCTTACTCAAAAATAAAACCACCCTTCGTTTATTTATTGCTATTGCACTGATTCAAGGATCGCATGCTGCTTATTACTCATATAGCACTATCTTCTGGACAAGTCATGGTCACTCTGTTTCCGATGCGGGCTTATTTTGGGGAATCAGTGTATTAGTAGAAATAGTCGTCTTTTTCTTCTCCACTCGATTATTCAAAAATTGGAGCATTACTGCCCTTTTCTATCTCACCGGTATTGCGGCTATCGTGCGTTGGCTCGCGTTCGGTTATGCCGATACCTTTGTTGAAATCGTCCTATTGCAATGTTTTCACAGTCTTACTTATGTCGTCGGCCATTACGCGACCGTGCGTTATATCACCACTCAACCACAAACCCATATTGCGAAATTACAAGGCTTATACAATGCCTTGGCGGGATGTGCAGCCATTGCGATTTTCACTGCGCTTTCTGGTGTACTTTATCCGATTTCGCCAGTTTATGCCTTTAGCTTAATGGCCGCCTTTGCCTTCGTTGGCTTATTTATCACCCCACGTGGCGTGAAAGCCTTTTTGGTACATAGAGTATAAACATGAATAACCTTACACTAGTCGATTTATTCTTGAATGAATATTGGATCGAAAAAGGATTGTCTGAAAACACCGTGCAGTCTTATCGTCTCGATTTGACCGCACTTTGTGATTGGCTAGATAAACAAAATTTATCCCTCGAAACTCTCGAACCCTTAGATCTGCAACAATTTTTAGGCAGCCGTTTAGAGCAAGGTTACAAAGCTACTAGTACTGCACGAATGCTAAGTGCGATGCGGAAATTATTCCAATATTTATATCGTGAAAAGTATCGTACGGATGACCCGAGTGCTGTACTGAGCTCACCTAAATTACCAAGCCGTTTACCCAAGTATTTAACCGAGCAACAAGTCACGGATTTATTAAATACGCCTGATGTCGAAATTCCGCTCGAGTTACGCGACAAGGCTATGTTGGAGTTGCTATACGCAACTGGATTACGTGTCACGGAATTGGTCACGCTCACTATTGAAAATATGAATCTGCAACAAGGCGTGGTACGTGTAATTGGTAAAGGCAACAAGGAACGTATTGTACCAATGGGGGAAGAAGCAGCGTTTTGGGTGCGACAATTTGTGCTTTACGGTCGCCCTATTTTGCTCAATGGACAAAGTTCTGATGTGGTCTTTCCCAGTCAACGGGCTCAGCAAATGACTCGCCAAACCTTTTGGCATCGTATAAAGCATTATGCCGTGTTAGCAGGAATCGATACGGATGCGCTATCTCCACACGTTCTCCGTCATGCCTTTGCAACACATTTGGTGAATCATGGTGCGGATCTTCGTGTTGTGCAAATGCTCCTCGGACACAGCGATCTCTCCACCACGCAAATTTATACTCACGTGGCTAAAGAACGCTTGAAACACCTTCATGAAAGATTTCATCCAAGGGGATAAAATAAAAAAGTGCGGTCAAATTTATCGTTATTTTTGATCGCACTTTAGTATGAAAAGCTTATTTCAATGACAACAATCTCGCCACATTTTGAGCTGTTGAGATTAAATTCTGCTCGCCCTGTTTGAGAATTGTCGGTAAATCACCCAGATTACGAATAATTGGAAATACTGCGTCAATGCCATGTTCATACACCACTTCATAATCCTCACGCAAACAACCCACAATCGCAATGACTGGCTTATTAAATTGTTTCGCCGTGCGCGCCACACCGATTGGAGTCTTACCTAAGATACTTTGCGCATCCATACGGCCTTCACCAGTAATCACTAAATCAGCCTCTTTAACTTGCTCAGCGAGTTTCAAATTATCTAACACGATCTGCACACCAGCTTTCAGTTGCACATTAGGTAAAAGCAATAAACCACCACCCATACCACCGGCCGCCCCCGCCCCTGGTTGATCTTGAATTTTTTTACCACAATCCCGCTCGGCAATTTCGGCGAAATGGGCTAATGCCGCATCGAGTTCCTTCACCATCTCAGGCGTGGCACCTTTTTGAGGGCCAAAAATTGCAGAGGCACCTCGTTCACCACAAAGTGGATTATTCACATCACAAGCCACTTCGATTTGTACGTGTTGCAATCGAGGATCTAAATCAGCCAGTTGAATTTCAGCAAGATTAGATAATGCTGTACCACCAAAGCCAATGGATTGCCCATTTTTATCCAATAAACGTAAGCCTAATGCTTGCAGCATACCAGCACCACCGTCATTTGTAGCACTCCCACCAATCCCTAAAATGATATGTTGTACGCCAAGATCTAGGGCTTGCTTAATCAGCTCACCCGTGCCAAAACTGGTGGTTTGACAAGGATTGCGTTTATCCATCGGGACAAGATGTAATCCAGACGCGGCCGCCATTTCGATTATTGCCGTTTTACCATCACCCGATAAACCGAAAAAGCTTTTTACTTGGTTGCCTAACGGTGCAGTGACTTCTGTCTCAATTAAGCGACCTTGAGTGGCATCTACCAAGGATTGCACGGTACCTTCACCACCATCTGCCATTGGTAATTTCACATATTCGGCATTCGGGAAAATACGTTTAAAACCTGTTTCAATCGCATTAGCCACTTCAAGTGCGGTTAAACTTTCTTTAAATGAATCAGGCGCAATGACAATTTTCATATTCTCTCCTTAAACTAACTAAATACACCAAAAATTAAGGTGGATACAATGGTCATAATTAACCCCACTGCACTTTCATAAGGAATCAATTTTAAGCGTTCTTTCATGTCCATATTTACGCTACCGCCAGTTGCATGGAAAAAAGAACCATGTGGCATATGATCAAAAACTGTCGCCCCCGCATGAATCATCGCGGCACCAGCCAGACTACTCACCCCCAACTCTAATAGCGTTGAACTAAACACATTCGAAGCAACCGCTGTCCCTGCAGTTGTTGATGCTGTGGCAAGCGACATGAGTGCACCTGAAATTGGCGCAAGGATATAAGAAGGTAAGCCAGAATGTTTTAAGCCTTCAATAAGCACATCTTTCATACCGGAATTAGCAATAATACCGGCTAAAGCCCCCGTACCAAGTAGCATAATCGCCACCGGAGCCATTTTCCCTAAACCGCTAATCGCATAGTTATTGGCTTGGCGAAGCTTGCCCATACATAATGCGCCAATCAGACCACCAAGTGGTAAAGCGATTAAAGGATCGACTTTAATATCGGCTAACGGACGAAGTGCCAGTAAGAAGATGGCAACCAAAGGCGCCACAAGTGCGGTCAAAAATGAGGGTAGATTCTGTGTTTCTACTGCGACAACCTCTTGGGATGAAACGCGTGAACCTTTGTTTCTTAAACGTTTTGCTAAGAAATAGGTCAATATTAAGCCAAAAATAGCGGGGATAATCCCTGCCATCATCACTGACGTTAAAGGAAGATGGAATGTATCTGCTGCAGCAATCGCATTAGGATTAGGTGACATTAAGTTTCCTGCTTTTCCCCCACCAATCATCGCTAAGAGAATGGCTGGTTTTGATAAGTCAGTACGACGAGCAAGTGCTAAGGCGATTGGAGAGACCGTAATCACGGCAACATCAATAAATACACCAACGGCGGTTAAAATTAATGTAGCCAACGCTAACGCTAATAATGCTCTTGTTTCACCTAACTTGTTTGTAATGGTTTCAGCAATGGTATTCGCCGCACCGGATTCAATAAGTACGCCAGCCAATACCCCTGCTGCGAGAATTCGCATGACTGCGGTAGTGATACCTTGAGCACCTCCGATCATGAGACTCACGGTTTGAGATAAATCAGCGCCGCCAACTAATCCCCCTACTAAAGCCCCGACTAACATACCATAGGCTGGTGAGACTTTTTTCAAAATAAGGAAAATAGCGACGATGAGTGCAATGAGCGCACCTAAGGCTGAGACTGTTGGCATAGCGTCCTCCTGTTGATATGAATATGCAAAAATCTTTCTTATTTATATCAGCAAAAGCAGAGGAATAAAATCTTGTCCGACTTCCACCTACAAAAACGGCTTATGTAAAACACATAAGCCGAAATTGTTACTGAAAATTGACCGCACTTTAGAAAAATAAAATACTTCCCCAAACCACGACAACAATGCAAAGGGCAATGAATACTGCTGCCGAACCTTGGTCTTTGGCTCTCCCAGAAAGCTCATGGCGTTCTGTGCCAATACGATCCACCACCGCTTCAACTGCACTATTTAACAGTTCCACTGCCATCACAAGTAAAACCGATGAAATCATCAAAGCAATTTCAATTTTAGTATCACCCAGCCAAAAGGCGAGCGGAATCATAATGCACGCAAGAAAACATTCGTGGCGGAATGCGGTTTCATTTTTGAATGCACTTTTTAAGCCTTGTAAAGAATATTTCGTCGAGTTAATTAAATGGGTTAATCCCGTGGTTTTATACATAAAAGTTCCTATGTTTTAATCTATAAACGTTTTGCTTCGATAACGTCGTCTAACTTCGCTAATCTAGCCAGTATTTTACTTAAACTTTCGACATTTTTCAGTTCAATTTCCATATCCATCGTTGCCACTTGTTTTTTGGTGTCTGCACGGCTTGAAACCCCTAACACACTGACTTTTTCATTTGCAAGCACGGTTGTAATATCGCGTAATAAACCGTTGCGATCACTGGCCACAATGCGAATATTAATATGGAACCCCGCCGCATAATTATCTCCCCAAAGGGCTTCTACCACGCGTTCAGGATGGGCAACTTGTAATTCAATGAACTGTTCACAATCGCAACGATGAATTGAGATACCTCGTCCCATCGTAATGTAGCCTGCAATCGCATCACCTGGAATAGGCTGACAACAACGCGCCATGTGGTGCATTAAATTACCGACTCCTTCAACAATGACATAGCCTTTATTCTGTTGTTGATCTGCTTTCTGCTGCGCCTTTTGCTGTGCAGTATTCGCGCTTTTACTCGCCACATGGCGGAGAATTTCTTGATCTGCTTCTTCAGCCGTCACTTTTATCAATCGGCTTTGCAAGAAATTCATCAACTGATTTAAACGAATATCTCCGCTACCAATACCGGCGTATAAATCTTCGAGGTTTCTTAAGTTATAACGTGGCAAGGCAAGCTGCTCAACCTGTTTCAAACTGATATTCAAACGCGCAAGTTCATTATCTAACTGCTCTTTACCCGCTGGAACGTTTTTATCACGATCTTGTTTCTTAAACCACGCTTGGATTTTGGCTCGCGCTTTTGAGGTATGAGTAAACCCTAGGTTTGGATTGACCCAATCTCGGCTTGGATTTGGATTTTTCTGCGTGATAATATCCACTTGCTCACCCATTTGCAGGTGATAAGTGAATGGCACAATACGTCCCCCAACTTTCGCTCCGATACAACGGTGGCCAATTTCACTGTGGATCGCATAAGCAAAATCGAGAGGAGTTGATCCCGCGGGTAAATCAACCACTTCACCTTTCGGCGTAAACACATATACGCGGTCATCAAAGACTTGGCTACGTAATTCTGCCATCACTTCGCCAGAATCTGTAATATCATCTTGCCATGCAAGTAATTTACGTAACCAAGTGATTTTTTCTTCGTAAGCGGAAAGGCTACCTGTCGTGCCCTCTTTGTATTTCCAGTGGGCGGCTACACCAAGCTCCGCATCATCATGCATTTGCTGGGTACGAATTTGCACTTCAATTGGCTTACCACCTTTGCCTAACACCACAGTATGAATGGATTGATAGCCATTTGGTTTCGGGTTGGCGACATAATCATCAAATTCTTTTGGCAAGTGTTTGAAATGTGTGTGGACGATACCGAGCGCCGTATAACAATCTTGCAATTTCTGTACGATCACTCTAACCGCTCTGACATCATATAAGCCACTGAATTCCAAATGTTTCTTTTGCATTTTTCGCCAAATGCTATAAATATGTTTAGGACGGCCGTAAACCTCAACCTGGTCGATATTTTCTTTTAAATAACCGGTTAACTCTGTGACAAAATCTGCAATATACTGCTCACGATCTAAGCGGCGCTCATGTAATAATTTGGCAATATTTCGATATTGTTCTGGATGCAAATAACGGAAGCAGTAATCTTCAAGCTCCCATTTCAATTGACCGATCCCTAAACGGTTCGCCAATGGGGCATAAATATTGGAACATTCTTTGGCTGCCAATACTTTTTCTTCTTCGCAAAAGTGATTTTCCGCATTACGAAGAAACGTAATACGTTCAGCAAGTTTGATGATCACGCAACGGAAATCATCCACCATTGCAAGAAGCATACGGCGCACGTTATCTACTTGAGAAGCATTAGCAGAATGGCTGGCGTTGAGCTGACGGATATTATCCATCTCCTCCACACCTTTAAGCAGTTTGGTGATTTTAGGACCAAAATGTTCCTGAATCTGATCCCAATCGACAATTTGGTTCGCCACTAATGGGAATAACATGGCAGTGAGTAAGCTTTCGCTGTCCATATTCATTTCATGCAGAATTTCCACCATTTCCACACCGGATTGCAATGTGAGGATTGCATTCTCCATTTGATCGGCATGTTCAGCTATTTGGGCTTGAGCATAATACCATGCATCAATCAAAGACTTTTCTACAGGGGCAGCAAGTTTAAGGCTCGAACACCACTGTTCGATCACAAAATCATGTGGATTTGATAAGTGAGAACCACGAACTGCAACCATAATACCCCCCTTGTTGATGAATATGGCTCGGCAACATCCTGTCAACCGAGTTGTCTTTTTAAGACAACAAAAAAGTCCGATTATTCTATCAGAATTTACACCTTATTTGATAAATAATGTCACCGACTCCAAATGACTGGTATTTGGGAACATGTCGATCATCGCGGTTTTGATAATGCGATAGCCGAAAAAGCGAAGAATCTCAGCATCTCGTACTAAAGTTGCGGGATTGCAAGATACATAAAGAATGCTTTCTGCATCCAACTCACATAACGCATTCAGTGCAAAAGCCGCACCGCTGCGAGGCGGATCAAGAAGAATTTTATTGAAATGTTGTTTTGCCCAAGTCTGTTCTGAAAAAGCTTGGTCTAAATCGGCTTGATAAAATTCAACATTATCGATGTGATTAAACTGAGCATTGACTTGGGCTTTTTGTACCATGTCAAAAACCCCTTCAATTCCAACCGCACTTTTCACGCGTTTAGCTAAAGGCAACGTGAAATTGCCCATGCCGCAAAATAAATCTAAAACATGATCGTCCGGATTCAAATCAAGCCAATCTAAAGCAGTATCAACCATTTGCTGATTTAAGTGGGTGTTCACTTGAATAAAATCGCGGATATCAAAAGATAAACGAATATCGTCTAATGCATAATAAGGCATTTCACTATGTACAAGCTGGATGTTTTGATCATCTTGCAGGAACAAATTCACCGCATTGGTGAGTGCAAACTGGAGCAACAAAGTGCGGTCAGTTTCGACTAAATTTCCTTTGTAACGTAACAACATGGCTACGCCATTATCCGCTGAAACTAATTCAATATGCCCTAATTGTTTCGGGACCGAATATTGCGCCCAAAGTGCGGTCAATTTTGGAATAAGATCATTAATCGCAGGCTCAGCGACTAAGCATTGCTGAATACTCACTAACTGATTGGAGTTTTTCTGACGAAATCCCATTTCAATGATTTTGTTTTTAGCATTCCACAGTAAACTTAATCGTACGCGACGACGATAAGCCCATTGTTCGCCACAAATCATGGGCATTAATTGAATAGGCTCTGCTTGCAGTTTACTTAATCGAGAAAAAAGGGCTTTTTCTTTCGCTTTACGCTGCATTTCTACAGGGATATGCTGTCCTTGGCATCCACCACAACGTTCATAATAACTGCATTGCGGTTCAACACGCTGACTACTCTTTTGTAGCCACTTTTGTGCAATGGCTAACCCATATTGACGTTTTTCATCGGTGACTACCGCTTCCACTTTTTCCGTTGGCAAGGCATTTTCAATGAACCAGGTTTTACCTTGAATTTTAGAGACACCTAGCCCTTGATAATCTAAATCCTGAATTTCAGCGACAACTTTTTGTTTGGTTTTCTGTTTTTTTTGTGGAGCGTAAAGTAAAGCCATGATGGTGTTTTAATTTATTTGTATCAAAGAAAGGAATTATTTTAAATAAAGTACGTTTTGCGTAAATAATTCTCGACTTTTCAGCGGCTTATCGCCTAAATAAGGTTTAAGTGCGATGCGAGTAAAACGTTTTGCCGTTTGTAATACCGATTCATCGGTGAATTCCAAACGGTCAAAAGCAAGTAAATCTCGTCCATAAAAGGTTAAGTTATCTTTCACTAACGAGGCGATAAAACCCTTTTCCGCACGGTATTGGTAAGTCATCGATTCATCCACTGGTAAACCTGAGCCTGCACAATGCAGAAAATCGATGCCATAACCTAAGATTTTAAGTAAATGAAATTCAAATAAGCGTAATGTAGGTTCAACCTGTGGCTGAGTCGCTAAGCCTGTTAAGCATTGAAGATAATGCTGAAAAAGTTGTGGATTGGCTGTTTCTGGCTCGATCACTCGAGTAATCAGCTCATTTACATAAAACCCGCTATATAAAGCCGTTTGCTGCAAAGGCAACGTAATTGCTGCGGGCTCTGCTTTGGTGAGCGTTTTTAATGCACCTTTTCCTGACCAACGAAGAAGTAATGGCGTAAAAGGCTGTAAGACAGATTTCCATGCAGAACGTTTCGCACGTGCACCTTTTGCAATAACCGTCAAACGCCCTGTTTCTTCTGTGAACAAATCCACCAAAAGGCTGGTTTCACTATAAGGACGACGATGTAACACAAAGCCGCGTTGGAGATCCATAAAAGAATTATTTGCCTGATTTTAATTCACTTGGTTGTTTCACACAGTGTTCTGCGAGCACTTCACCTACGCTAGTTTGTAATCGACTGAAGTCATCGCGCTCCTGCCAATACCAACGAATATTCGCATAATTTCTACCACGTTCAGAAATCACACGAGTTAATTTTTCGGTTACATCATTAAAAGTAACGGTCACCTGACTGAGTGTTTTTTTACTTTTCTGTTTTTGCTTCGTATGAACCACACTCACTTCTTTATTGCCTTTACACAAATAAACCGTCGCCGAACCCTTTTGAGATTTTTTATCCACGGTTTGCACTTTCATTTTCTGTGGTGCGAGTTTGCTTAATTCAACATTTTGTGAACAAGCGGAAAGGCAAAGTGCGGTCAAAATTACGCTTAATTTTTTTAACATGAATTCTATTTCCATCAAAGTTTGTTTATGATTGCTCACTTTTCAAAATGAGCAAGGATAAACAATCTCATCTAGAAAAATGGGCGATTACTCGCCCACTAAAAATTATTTTTTATATTGATATGAACCATCGGCTTGACGAATGAACTTGCCGCCATTTGATAAACGAAGCTCACTCACTCGACCTTGACTATTCACTGAAACCTGTACTTTGTCACCAGGCTTGAAGCTGCTTAATGCATTACCTGCACCATTTGCTTTTGTCATTGCATTCACATCTGAAATATTCAATTTATTATCACGGAATACTTGCATCAGTGAAACACCTTGAGGCACAGTTAATGTTTTTGTTGCACTTGTTGAAGCGGTTTGTACTGTTGGTTCTGTTGCTTTAACCGCATTGTTACTTGCTGATTTCGCATCCACAATTTGAACCTTACTATCTTTGGTTGCAACCGGTTTTGCTTCTTGAATTTTGCTTGACTCTTTTTTCACTGTTTGAGTCGGCTGAACTGTTGCTTTTTCAGCTACAGGTTTAGGTTGTTTTTTCTCTTGAACCACCGATGTTTGTTCACGACGAGGTTCTGCTTTATGCTCAACTGTTACGGTATGTTTTTCCACAGTTGGTTGCACTGTTTTCACGGGTTCTTTAACTGGTGCAGGAGCAACAGCTGGTTGAACCGGTGCTGGTTGAGTTGCTGGTTGTTGAGCAACAGTTTGTTGTGCAGGCTCTGCAGGTTGTGATTTCGCAGCATCTGCTTTATCACCTACGTACTCCATGGCTGGAGGTGCATCTGATTTAGCTTCATTTGCGGCTTGTTCCGTTGTTGCCGGCGCTGCATTATTATTATCTAATACTGTGGTTTCAACCGGTTGAGACTGATCCAATGATTGGAATTGAACCGGAATTTCATTGCTGTTTTGTTGTTCAAAAGACTCTACCGTATCTGAATTTGGTTTTAAGGTGAAGAAAATGATTAGTAATACCACTAAACCCAAAATCGCAATAAATAAACGACGATGTTTTTCTGGTAACATTTGTAAAACCTTCCATTTTTCAGGTGATTTCAAGCTTGCTGAAGCGGCTGGTGCAACGGTTTCTGCTTGAGTTGTCACTTCTTCCACAACCTCTTCTGCTGGAGAATTTTCAAAAATCACTTTTTCTTCCACTACGCTTTCTACTTGAACATTTTCAACAGGCTCTTGAGATCCGAAAGCACTTGATGATGCTGACTGTTCAGTATTTTCACTTTGGAATGCTTGAGATGGTGAAAAAGGTTGGCTTGCTGCCGCACCAAAAGTTGGTTCGCGACGAACATGGAATTGCGTATCTGGCTGTTCTTTTTTACCAAATAAACCTTTGGCTTTATCAAAAATTGAGCCACTTTGTTGAACCGGTTTTCTTGGGGTCACAGAGTCTGAATGATTAAATCCTAAATCTAATTCATTTTGAGATGAATTGTCGTTAGGTTGATTTTTATTATCCACGGGATTACCTCGATTTGCTAAACTAAAGATCGCACAAAAAGTGCGGTGAAAAATTGGATCGTATTTTATCGGATCTTACGCTGTGTATAAAGTCTTATTTGGCTCTCCACCGATTTCTCGAGCTAATTTGGGTACTAAATAGCCAGAAGTGAGCGCCTGTAATTCTTTATAAATTTGTAACGCTTTCTCATCTGAAATATAGAAATGGCTCGCACCTTGCACTTTATCCAACAAATGCAAGTAATAAGGCAGAATACCTGCTTGAAACAGCTTATCGCTCAATGCTTTTAATGTATGTGGGTTATCATTCACATCCTTTAAAAGGACTGATTGATTGAGTAACGTGACTTTAGCGCCTGCCAGTTTTTGCATAGCCAAAGCGAGTTCTTCATCAATTTCATTTGGATGATTGATATGTGTCACAAACACTGTTTGTAATGGGCTTTTTAGCAATAAATCACAAAATTCATCCGTAATTCGCTCCGGAATCACGACAGGCAAACGAGAGTGAATACGTAAACGCTGTAAGTGCGGTATTTTTTCAAGGCGTTCTAATAGCCATGCCCATTCACTATCCTTTGCCATCATCGGATCGCCACCCGAAAAAATCACTTCTTCAATTTCTGGATGGGCTGCAATATAGTCTATAGCTTGTTGCCAGCTCGCTTTATTGCCTGGGTTTTGATCATAAGGAAAATGACGACGGAAACAATAACGACAGTTAACGGCACAGCCTCCTTTTGCCATGAACAGCAAGCGATTTTGGTATTTATGCAGAATATTAGGTACGGCATTTTTTTGCTGCTCATCTAAAGGATCTTGGCTAAACCCTTCGGTCTCAATAAATTCTTGTTGAGCTGTCATCACTTGTAAAAAAAGTGGATCTTTAGGATTTCCTTTTTCCATTTTTTCGACAAAAGGTAAAGGCACTCGCATAGCAAAAAGTTTACGAGCAGCGATATCCTCGGCAAAATCGTCAACAGGTAAATTTAAGGTTTTTAATAAGATTTTCGGATCAGAAATCGCATTTTTTAGGGTTTCTAACCAATTTTGTTCTTCTCTAATCGCAATATTTCGGGTTAAAATACGCACTTTCAAACAATCTCTATTTTTTAGGATATTTTTAATATGGCTACATATACTACCAGTGATTTCAAACCAGGTCTAAAATTTATGCAAGACGGTGAGCCTTGTGTGATCGTTGAAAACGAATTCGTTAAACCAGGTAAAGGCCAAGCTTTTACTCGTACTCGTATTCGTAAATTAATTTCAGGCAAAGTATTAGACGTAAACTTCAAATCTGGTACTTCGGTTGAAGCTGCTGATGTTATGGATCTTAACCTCACTTATTCATACAAAGATGATGCATTCTGGTACTTCATGCACCCAGAAACATTTGAACAATACTCTGCTGATGCAAAAGCAGTGGGTGATGCTGAAAAATGGTTATTAGACCAAGCAGATTGTATCGTGACTTTATGGAACGGTGCGCCAATTACTGTTACCCCACCAAACTTCGTAGAATTAGAAATCATCGATACTGACCCAGGTCTTAAAGGTGATACTGCAGGTACTGGCGGTAAACCAGCAACATTAAGTACTGGTGCAGTGGTGAAAGTACCTCTTTTCGTTCAAATCGGTGAAGTGATTAAAGTGGATACTCGTTCAGGCGAATACGTCTCTCGTGTGAAATAATCTTTCATTGAGAGATAAAAAGAGCGGTCAATATTTAATGAATATTGACCGTTTTTTATTGCCTGTTCATTAATATCTGAGAGATAAAAAATGCGGTTATTTCTAACCGCACTTTAATTGATTATTTTGCTTTTGAGCCTTCTAACTCTAAAGAAGGTTTTCTATCTGAGTTCACACAAATAACTTGCGCAGCCGCATAGAGCGTTGTGTTAGGTTTTAAGCTAATGGTGTATTTCTCTTGTTTTTTCGGTGCGGCGCGTAAACCTTCACCCCAGAAATCATCATAAAAATCAGTACGAACTTGAGTTAAATGGTAGTTCTTACAGTTTAAAATTTTATATTGGCGAACAGAACGCGCATAGCGTCTTTTCTCATTTGGATACACATATAAACCTTTATCCAAATTCACCACGGCATCAAAGTGCACCTGATTTAAATCTTGGTTATCTACCCAAATAGAATCAGTATCAATGTAGTAATTTTTATCTTTTACTAATCGCACATACCCTACTCTATCTTTTGAAGGGGCGGTTAATGTCACCTCTTCTTGTGTAACTGGCGATTGAACAGCTAAACAACCTGCTAAAAGGGCTACACCTAAAAACGTTAATGCTAATTTTTTCATTTTTCCTCCTTAAAGCTTTCTAAAGCCTGCTGTTAATCTTTTTATACCTTAGCTTAATATTTTACCGTATGTCCATATCCTTCAAGAATCGTTTTGATATGTTCAAGCGATTCTTTCGTCGGTGGCAAAACATCTGCGAGCTCATACTCAAAGCCAAGGGTTTTCCATTTATGAGCCCCTAATCGATGATAAGGGAGAAGTTCGACTTTTTCAATATTGGTCATACCTTCAATAAACTGTCCGAGCAGATGAACATCATGATCGTTATCGGTATAACCTGGAACTACTACATAACGAATCCAGGTACGCTGATTACGTTTTTGCAAATATTTCGCAAATTCCAGCGTCCGTTTATTCGGTACGCCGATCAAATTCTGGTGTACTTTGTCGTTCAGTTCTTTTAAATCAAGCAAAACGAGATCGGTTACATCGAGTAGTTCATCAATAATATGGTCATAATGACGTACAAACCCATTAGTATCTAAACAAGTATTAATCCCTTCTGCTTTACAAGCTCGGAACCAGTCACGCACAAACTCTGCTTGAAGAATTGCCTCACCACCTGATGCTGTCACACCACCACCAGTTGCATTCATAAAATGGCGATAGCTCACGACTTCTTTCATGAGTTCTTCCACACTGATTTCGCGCCCACCATCAAGATCCCAAGTATCACGGTTATGGCAATATTTGCAACGCATTAAACAGCCTTGCATAAATAAAATAAAACGAATACCGGGACCATCCACGGTTCCACAGGATTCAAAGGAGTGAATTCTTCCTAGCACAGGCATACATAAATTTCCAAAAAATTAATCTAGCTAAATTTTACCAAAAATATCATCTATAAAAAATGAGCCTGACTTAAAATCAGGCTCATAATTAAAATATATTTATTAAAGTGCGGTCATTATTCACTAACTTTTTGAAAGGTTTGCACCACTGGTGCTTGCTCACAATACTCAACCAATACAGGTACAATTGAGGTAAAGTGTGGTGTTGCAAAATGTTGTTCTAAATCGGCTTTGCTTTTCCATTGCTCAATAAAAACATAATGATTAGCTTGTTCGCTATTTTGTTGTAGTTCGTAAGATACGCATCCTGTTTCTTGGCGAGTATGCTTAATCAACTCTTGGCATTGAGCTAAAAAATCATTGATTTTATCTGCTTTTACTGAAAATTGGGCAATAACTGTTATCATAATTTGCTCTCCTATATATAAAAATAAACCACTTATAAAACTAGTCTATAAGTGGTTTGTATTATAGCATAATTTTATTTAGAACGATTCTGTGAATGTACGAGTTACGACGTCTTGTTGTTGCTCTTTAGTTAAAGAGTTGAAACGTACTGCGTAACCAGATACACGAATGGTTAATTGCGGATATTTGTCCGGGTTTTCCATCGCATCTAATAACATTTCACGGTTTAATACGTTAACATTTAAGTGTTGACCACCTTCTACTTCAGCTTCATGGTGGAAGTAACCATCCATTAAGCCAGCAAGGTTACGACGTTGTGCTTCTGCATCTTTACCTAACGCATTTGGTACGATTGAGAAGGTATAAGAAATACCATCTTTCGCGTAAGCAAATGGAAGTTTAGCCACAGAAGTTAATGACGCTACCGCACCTTTTTGGTCACGACCGTGCATTGGGTTTGCACCTGGTCCGAATGGTGCACCAGCACGACGACCATCTGGGGTGTTACCTGTTTTCTTACCATAAACTACGTTAGAAGTAATAGTTAATACAGATTGTGTAGGCACTGCGTTGCGGTAAGTTTTAAGTTTTTGAATTTTCTTCATGAAACGTTCAACTAAGTCACAAGCGATGTCATCAACACGGTTATCGTTGTTACCATATTGTGGATATTCACCTTCGATTTCAAAGTCGATTGCTACGTTAGTTGCAACAACATTGCCATCTTTATCTTTGATGTCACCACGGACTGGTTTAACTTTCGCATATTTAATTGCTGAAAGTGAGTCTGCTGCAACAGAAAGACCCGCGATACCACAAGCCATGGTACGGAATACATCACGGTCATGTAACGCCATTAATGCTGCTTCATATGAATATTTATCGTGCATGTAGTGGATGATGTTTAAGGCTGTCACATATTGTTTTGCCAACCAATCCATAAAGCTGTCCATACGAGTCATGACGGTGTCGAAATCTAACACTTCATCAGTGATTGGTGCAGTTTTCGGACCTACTTGCATACCTAACTTTTCATCGATACCACCGTTGATTGCGTATAACAATGTTTTCGCTAAGTTTGCACGCGCACCGAAGAATTGCATTTGTTTACCAACAACCATTGGTGATACACAACATGCGATTGCATAGTCATCATTGTTGAAGTCTGGACGCATTAAATCATCGTTTTCGTATTGAACAGATGAGGTATCAATCGATACTTTCGCACAGAAACGTTTGAAGTTTTCAGGTAATTGTTCAGACCAAAGAATGGTTAAGTTTGGTTCTGGAGAAGTACCCATGTTGTAAAGGGTGTGTAAAATACGGAATGTATTTTTGGTTACTAATGTACGGCCATCTAAACCCATACCTGCGATGGTTTCAGTTGCCCACATTGGGTCACCAGAGAATAATTGATCGTATTCAGGTGTACGTAAGAAACGAACCATACGAAGCTTCATGACTAAGTGATCAACTAATTCTTGCGCTTCAGTTTCAGTAAGTTTACCTGCTTTTAAATCACGCTCGATATAGATATCGATGAAGGTTGCAGTACGACCGAATGACATCGCTGCACCATTTTGTGATTTGATTGCAGCAAGATAAGCAAAGTACATCCATTGAATTGCTTCTTGAGCATTAGTTGCTGGGTTAGAAATATCATAACCATAGCTTGCAGCCATTTGTTTTAATTGGCCTAATGCACGGTGTTGTTCTGCGATTTCTTCACGTAAACGAATTGTTGCTTCAAGATTTACGCCATCTTCTAAATCTTTTTGTAAAGAAGAGAATTGTTCGTATTTATCTTTCATTAAGAAGTCAACGCCGTAAAGCGCGACACGACGGTAGTCACCGATGATACGGCCACGACCATAAGCATCTGGAAGACCAGTTAATACACCAGATTTACGACAACGTAAAATATCTGGCGTATAAACATCAAATACACCTTGGTTATGTGTTTTACGGTATTCAGTGAAGATTTTTTTCACTTTTGGATCAAGTTCACGACCATAAACTTTACAAGAACCTTCCACCATTTTAATACCACCAAATGGCATAATAGCACGTTTTAATGGAGCATCAGTTTGAAGACCTACGATTTTCTCTAAGTCTTTATTGATATAACCTGGTGCGTGAGAAGTAATCGTTGAAGGCGTATGTTCGTCAAAGTCTAATGGCGCATGTGTGCGGTTTTCAACTTTAATTCCTTCCATTACGGTTTCCCAAAGTTTTGTTGTCGCTTCGGTTGGCCCAGCTAAGAAAGAATCATCACCTTCATACGGGGTGTAGTTCTTTTGAATAAAATCACGCACGTTGACGTTTTCTTGCCAATCACCGGCAACGAATCCTGCCCACGCAACTTTTTGTGCTTCATTAAGTTCTGACATAGTCATTTCCTTTTTTAATTGATAAAAAATAAGTCTTGCTTCGTTCGTTAGTACATTAGTGAGCTTTGGTTAAATAACGTTGGAATAAGCCGATACAAACCGCACCACCCACAATGTTTCCTAACGTTACTGGAATCAAATTCTTCACAATGAAATGATAGAGATCTAAATCTGCATATTTCATTGGATCCACCCCAATTTGTTGCCAAAATTCTGGCGTACTAGAATGAGCGGTGATAATGCCTAGTGGAATCATAAACATATTTGCCACACAGTGTTCAAAACCAGATGCGACAAATAAACCAATCGGCATAATCATAATAAATGCTTTGTCTGTAACAGTTTTACCGGAATAAGACATCCATACTGCTACACACACCATAATGTTACATAAAATACCAAGGTTAAATGCTTCAAACCAAGTATGGTGAATCTTATGCTGAGCGGTAGCCAAAATGGTTAAACCCCATTGACCATTTGCTGCCATGGTTTGTCCCCCAAACCAAATCACTGCAGCAATAAATAAACCGCCCACAAAGTTGCCCAAATATACCACAATCCAATTTCGGATCATTTGCGTTGTGGTTATCTTACCGCCTACGCGAGCAACTAAGGTTAAAGTAGAAGAGGTGAATAATTCAGATCCTAAAATTACTACCATAATTACGCCTAAAGAGAAAACTAACCCACCGACTAACTTGGTTAATCCCCAAGGCGCTCCTGCGCTTGCTGTTTGTGTCGTCGTATAGAATACAAAGGCTAAAGCAATACAAGCCCCAGCACTAATACCAGACAGAAATGATAAAAATGGGCGTTTTTGCGCTTTATACGCAGCGACGCTTTCAGCATAATCCGTTGCTTCAACTGGTGTGAGAGCAACAGAAAATTGATTTAAATTTTCTGATGCCATATCTAACTCCAAATAGTTGGTTTATTATTTCTTATACTACAACATAGGTATTCCTATACCCATTTGGTATTCTACTCTCTTATAAAACCATTGCAAGAAATCCCCAACTTATTCTAAAAAAATTTGATATTTTGCAAGTTTTGGTAAATTTTCTGTTCAAAAATAAAAAAGCGGAATATCACTATTCCGCTTTTCATATAAAAATAACAACATTAAAACACAATACGATCTCGGTTTTTCTCTAGCGTGGCTTTGCCAATGCCTTGTACTTCAAGTAGTTGTTCTGCCACGGTGAAATTACCATGTTTTTCACGATATTGCACAATGGCTTCTGCTTTTTTCGCCCCAATACCAATCAATGCTTTTTGAATTTCTGATGCACTAGCGGTATTGATATTTAATTTATCACTCACTGTTTGTTGTACAGTTTGTGATGGTGCTTGCACAGCTGTTTGTTGCTGCACTTGCGTTTGCGGTTGAGCCTGCTCTGCTGTCTTTTCTTCTGCAATTGCTTGTGTACTCAACATCACGCCCGCAATAAATAATGAACTAAATAAATGTTTCATCAATTTCATAAAAATGCCCTTTATTAACAAATAAGTACCGTTGATTCATATCAACAGTGACATTTTTAAGAAACATAGAAAACACGCAAGAAATCGACCGCACTTTTGCGATCTTGATCGCAAAAATTACATTTAAGCAAATAAAAAAACGACCTTAGCGCACCACTACAGCTGTGCCACTTGCAATCACCATAAACATACTTTTATTGCTTACTGTTGTGTAATTAATCTCTACGCCAACCACGGCATTTGCGCCTAAAGCAATCGCTTTTTCTTCCAATTCTTTCAAAGCATCTTCGCGAGCTCGACCAATACGACGTTCATAAACACTAGAACGCCCACCAATCATATCGGTAATGGCCGCAAAAAAATCACGTATAAAGTTTGCCCCTGCAATCACTTCTCCAAAGACGACTTGTTTATATTCTACGATTTGCTTCCCTTCAACATTAGGAGTTGTTGTCACAATCATTTTGTATCCTTAAATTCTCGTTAAAAATTAACCGCACTTTAGACGCTTAATTTTGATTTTAAAACGGCTAATGCCTTCGCACGATGAGAGATTTTCTTTTTCTCTACGGTTTCTAATTCTGCAAAAGTACAGCCTTTTTCTGGGCTAAAAAAGAGCGAGTCATAGCCGAAGCCATTTTCGCCTCGTTCTTCATAAATAATTTGCCCGTCACATTCACCTTGAGCAATGATCGGAGAAGGATCACTTGGGTGTTGTAATAACACAATCGTACTCACAAATTTTGCTTGGCGACGTTCAGTCGGTACATCAACTAATTCTGCCAGTAATTTTTCTCGGTTTTTCGCATCGGCTTCCTCACCATCTACTCCGGCATAACGAGCAGAATACAATCCTGGTGCACCATTTAACGCATCCACCACAAGGCCAGAATCATCTGCAATGGCCGGCAAACCCGATTTTTCAGATGCATAACGCGCTTTCAAAATTGCATTTTCGACAAACGTTAAGCCAGTTTCCTCTGGACTTTCAATGCCTAAATCTGTCTGAGCAATGACTTCAAAACCGAAATCTGCTAATACGTCTGCCATTTCTTTTACTTTGCCTTTATTACCCGTGGCAAGCACAATTTTTTGTTTCATGATTCTGTCCCTCATATCAAACATTGTCTTATTTTAGCATCTCACCAAAAATTTTCGGAATAAATATTGACCTTAACCTTAGGTCAAAGTTTATGATTGGTGCTCATTCAGTTATCACATAGGAGAAAAACATGAAAAAACTTATGACTTTTATCACACTTAGCGCTGCTGCAGTTTCAATTTATGCCCAAGCGAATGAACAACCGCATCAAGCACACATGAATATGCCAATGTCGACAGATTCTGCAATGCAACAAGAATTAATGCAAGGTATGAATCAAATGCATCAAGACATGATGGCAGCTGCGCAATATAAAGATCCTGATGTTGCTTTTGCAGCAGGTATGTTGCCACATCATATTGGCGCAGTAAAGATGGCGGAAGTCGAATTAAAATACGGAAAAGATCCTGAGATGCGTAAGCTTGCTGAGAATATTATTAACGCTCAAAAAGCAGAAATTGAACAAATGCAAAAATGGCTTAAAGTGCACAATAAAAAATAAAATAACACAAAAAAAGTGCGGTAAATTAACCGCACTTTTTTAATAGAATTAGTTTACTTCTTTTATTCTTAACTCTTTTGGCACTTCAAAGAACATATTCTCTTCTAAGCCTTGAAGCTCTTCAATAGTATCTGCACCAAATTCTTTTAATCGAGCAATCACGGATTGCACCAACTCTTCCGGTGCTGAAGCACCTGCTGTTACGCCAATTGTTTCAACGCCTTCAAACCAATCTGCTGCCACATCATTTGGATCATCAATCAATTTTGATTTCACGCCCATACGCGATGCCAACTCAGCTAAACGATTAGAATTCGATGAGTTTTTAGAGCCTACAACCACCACTAAATCACATTGTTTCGCTAATTCACGCACTGCTTCTTGGCGATTCGTTGTGGCATAGCAAATATCGTTTTTATGTGGGCCTTGAATCGCAGGATATTTATCTTTTAATGCGCTGATGGTTTCCGCCGTATCATCAAGAGAAAGTGTGGTTTGTGTTATAAAGGTTAAATCATCATTTTCTTGAACCGGCAAGCGAGCAATATCTTCCACGCTTTCAATTAAGAAAATGCCACCTTCGGCATTATTATACTGCCCCATTGTGCCTTCCACTTCTGGATGTCCTTTGTGCCCGATCAAAATCGCTTTTGTCCCTTTACGGCTCGCACGTGCCACTTGCATATGCACTTTGGTTACCAACGGACAAGTTGCATCAAACACTTTTAACTGACGATCTTTCGCTTCTTGACGAACGGCTTGTGACACACCATGAGCGGAGAAAATCACAATGGCGCCATCTGGCACTTCGCTCAGTTCTTCCACAAAAATTGCTCCACGCTCACGCAAACCATTTACCACAAAACGATTATGCACCACTTCATGACGTACATAAATCGGTGCACCATGAATTTCAAGCGCTAATTCAACAATGCTAATGGCTCGATCGACACCCGCGCAAAATCCGCGAGGATTGGCTAAAATTATCTTCATTTTTGACCGCTCTTTTTATCACCTTTAAAGGCATCTAATGCTAATAAACCCGCACCAATACAAATCGCAATATCTGCCACATTGAATACCGGATAATGATAAATATCCCAATAAAAATCTAAGAAATCCACCACAAAACCGTTATACGCTCGGTCCACCATATTGGCTAACGCACCACCAATAATCAGTGCATACGCTGAGTTTTGTAATTTTTGTTCTGCCGAATTCTTTTTCATAAAGTAAGCCAGCATTAAAGAAATCCCAATCGCAAGCACGATAAAGAAATATTTCTGCCAGCCATCATGCTCAGCGAGGAAGCTAAACGCTGCGCCATAGTTACGCACATAGGTTAAATTAAAAACGGGCAATATGTTTACACTTTCATAGAGATCAAAGCGTTGTACTACGATATATTTAGTCAGTAAATCAAGGATAAACGCAACCGCACTTAACCAAAGGAATGAAAGTCCTGTTTTATTTTTTGTCATAGGAAATTATCTGTCTTTATAAATGGACGATGATTTTAACAACTCGAATAGCCTTTATAAAGTAAAAGGCATCAAATCATAAAAGGCGAACACATTGGTTCGCCTTTCAATGTTAATTATTTTTTCTTCACTGGTCTTTGCCAACCTTGAATATGACGTTGCGGCACGCGAGTAATCACAAGCTCATCTTTCTCAATATTTTGAGTAATCGTTGAGCCCGCACCGATCGTTGCGCCATCGGCTACAGTAACTGGTGCAACTAACTGCGTATCTGAGCCCACGAATACATTGTTACCAATGATTGTTTTAAATTTATTCGCACCATCATAGTTACAAGTAATGACACCCGCACCGATGTTACAGTTTTCACCGATTTCAGTATCACCCACATAAGTGAGGTGGTTTACCTTAGAGCCTTTACCCACTGTGGATTTTTTAATTTCCACGAAGTTACCCACATGGGTTTCAGCCGCTAATTCAGCACCTGGACGTAAACGAGAGAATGGACCAATCGCCGCCTTCTCACCAATTGTCGCATCTTCTAAAACAGAATAAGGCTTGATTTCAACATCATCACCAATGGTCACGTTTTTCAATACGCAACCTGCACCGATTTTTACACGGTCACCCAAGCGCACATTGCCTTCCACAATTACATTCACATCAATTTCAACATCTTTACCGTGCTCTAATGTGCCGCGTAAATCAAAACGCTCAGGGTCAATCAACATCATGCCTGCAAGTAAAAGTTTTTCTGCTTGTTTACGTTGATAATAGCGTTCCATTTTGGCTAATTGTAGGCGATTATTTACCCCTTCAACTTCCATAAAATCAGTTGCTTGAACAGCTACAATCGGACAACCATCTTGATGAGCTAAGCCAATTACATCAGTAATATAAAACTCGCCTTGTGCATTATTATTATCTAAACGCGCTAACCATTTTTTGAAACTTGCACCATCTGAAACTAACACACCTGTATTAATCTCTTGAATTTTAAGCTGCTCAGGCGTTGCATCTTTTTGTTCAACAATCCCTACAACTTTGCCATTTTCACGTACGATTCGACCATAACCCGTTGGGTTATCTAATACGACCGTTAACACTGCAATACCATTTTCAGGTTTCGCATCGATTAATTTTTGCAATGTTTCTGGTGTAATCATTGGACCATCGCCATACACCATTAAAACATTTTCATCATCACGGAAAAAAGGCATTGCTTGTTGCATAGCATGTCCTGTACCCAACTGTTCCACTTGGAACACCCAGTTCACACTTTCATTTGCCAAACGCTCACGCATTAATTCGCCACCGTGACCATAAATCAAATGCACGTTTTCCGCACCTAATTGATTTGCCGTATCGATCACATGTTTTACCATCGGTTTTCCTGCCACTTTGTGCAAGACTTTTGGTAAATCAGAATACATTCGAGTGCCTTTACCGGCGGCTAAAATCACCACGCTTAATGCTTTATTTGTCATAAATTCTTCTCTTCTTTATAAAAAATTTGGGCGTATTCTATCGTAGAATGGAGAATATGATAAGCCATTTAATTTTCATACATTCCTGACAAGACAAGATTGTATAAAAATCTCAAATCCTGTAAACTATCCTCCCGTCTTGATAGCTAATCATCTTTTTCTTTTATTTTTGACCGCACTTTTCAGTATTCTGCACAAATTTGCATAAAAGATGATTGGCTATAATCATTTTTATCCCAATATTTTAGGTCTCTCACTATGGCTACAAATTATATTTTCGTCACAGGCGGTGTGGTTTCATCGTTAGGTAAAGGCATTGCTGCAGCATCATTGGCAGCAATTTTAGAAGCACGTGGCTTAAACGTGACTATTATGAAATTAGACCCTTACATCAACGTGGATCCGGGTACAATGAGCCCAACCCAACACGGCGAAGTATTCGTGACACAAGACGGGGCGGAAACCGATTTAGACTTAGGCCACTACGAGCGTTTTATTCGTACCAAAATGACAAAACGCAACAACTTCACCACAGGTAAAATTTATTCTGAAGTATTACGCAAAGAGCGTCGTGGTGATTATTTAGGTGCAACAATTCAAGTTATCCCACACATCACCAATGAAATTAAAGATCGCGTGATTGCCGGTGCGCAAGGCCATGATGTGGTTATCGTGGAAGTAGGCGGAACTGTGGGTGATATTGAATCACTTCCATTCTTAGAAGCACTGCGTCAACTTGCCGTACAAGTGGGCCGTGAGCATACTATTTTTATGCACTTAACGTTAGTGCCATACATCCCAACGGCGGGCGAGGTGAAAACCAAGCCAACGCAACATTCTGTAAAAGAATTACTTTCGATTGGTATTCAACCGGATGTGCTTATCTGCCGTTCAGATCGCATGATTCCACCAAACGAGCGTGCAAAAATTGCTTTATTCTGTAACGTGCCAGAACGTGCGGTGATCTCATTAAAAGATGTGAATTCAATCTACCAAATTCCGGCATTATTGAAATCACAAGGTTTAGATGAATTTATCTGCCAACGTTTCCACTTAGACTGTCCAGAAGCGGACCTTTCTGAATGGGAACAAGTGCTTTATCAAGAAGCAAACCCTGTGGGCGATGTCACCATCGGTATGGTAGGTAAATATACTGAATTACCAGACGCGTATAAATCAGTGAATGAAGCCTTAAAACATGCAGGTTTGAAAAACCGTTTAAGCGTGCATATCAAATACATTGATTCTCAAGATGTTGAAACCAAAGGCACTGACGTATTAAAAGGTGTCGATGGTATTTTAGTACCAGGCGGCTTTGGCTATCGCGGTGTAGAAGGCAAAATTTTGACAGCAAAATATGCACGTGAAAACAATGTGCCTTACCTCGGTATTTGTTTAGGGATGCAAATTGCATTAATCGAATATGCACGTAACGTTGCCGGTCTTGAAAAAGCGAACTCATCTGAATTTGATCGTAACTGTGAGCAACCAGTTGTTGGTTTGATTACAGAATGGCAAGATGCGGAAGGCCACATTGAAACCCGTGACGACAATTCAGATCTCGGTGGTACGATGCGTTTAGGGGCACAACAATGTCATTTAATTGAAGGCTCAAAAGCGCGTGCATTATATGGCAAAGAAACCATTGAAGAACGTCACCGCCACCGTTATGAAGTGAATAATAATCTGCTTCCACAAATTGAAAAAGCAGGTCTTAAAGTAACTGGCTTATCTGCGGATCGTAAATTAGTGGAAATCATTGAAGTACCAAACCACCCTTGGTTTGTGGCATGTCAATTCCACCCAGAATTTACGTCAACGCCTCGTGATGGCCACCCATTATTCGAAGGCTTTGTCAAAGCAGCAAGAGAAAATCAGTTAAAAACTGAAAAGTAATTTGTTGATAATTCAATAAATAAGTGCGGTCAAAAACACAAGAATTTTTGACCGCACTTTGCATTTTTAAGCATTTTAATTTGATTGATTCTATTACTGTTTCACTAAACGATAAGGCAAGATCTGCATTTTACATTTATCAGAAATATCACCTGAATCGAAATCATCAATAAAATGCCAATGTGCGGTATCTTTTGTTAAATCAGTGAGATAAATTCGAGTGTTACCTACTTTATAACGACACTCACCAATAACAAAATTCCTTTCACTACTGGCTTCATCCATGTAATCACCGTGAACAACTTGGATAAGCTTCGCATGATTGGTTAAATCAGTGTAATACCACCAAATATCAAATTTATCTTTATCATTGGCTAGCTGAACTTGCAAACTCGGCTCTATAAAGTTCGCATTATAACTATGAGCTTGCATTATTTGTGAACTTATTAACTCATTATGTTTCCAAAGGTAATCATAATTAAGCTGGCGATTTTCATAAAATGCAACTTTACTCTTTAAACGAATCGTCGGTAGAATAACCTCGCCTTCAGGTATTTCACAACTAGCTAAGGTAAAATCAGAATAAGACATCGAAGGCCCCTTACCTTTTATTCGTACAAAAACAAAACTTCCTCTACTCAAACAAGACTGTCCATTAATAGAAATCGTTTCTGGCATGCCTAAGTCAGTATCATGTTGTTCACCCAATCTAACCAAATTATTGATTCTAACAACATGACTATTTAATGAAAGTTTATTTAAACGAAAATCGCCCCACTTAAAATATGTATTATCGAGCGTAATAACATAATCTGGCGCATCTTCTCCGGTTGTTGCAAAAACAAATGCATTCGGAGATAAATCATCAATACCTGCTAAATACGGTTTATCTTGTAACTGAACACCTCTAAGCGCCCAATCTTGTGGAGCTGAAGAAAACAAAAAATAAAATACAAAATAACTCAAAATAAATAATAATGTGGCAATTCCAAGCAATATACCAATTGTCCACAAACATATTTCTAATGGTGTCTTTAAAAGCTTCATATTTCCTAATATCTCTCTTAATCAATATATTTGTGTATTATGCTTTTCTTATCAAGACAGAAAAATTACCACTTCCCGGAATACTTTCATCATTTTCTTACCCCATAAAAAAGCAAATTTATTTAATTACACTTCAAAAAACATTTGAATTAGTATAACATTTTAGTCAACTATTTATCTAACTTAAATAAGTGGTTACTTTTAAATATATTTATAAAACATTCTTCAATTCAACTGCTTGTTATAAAAGGAATAACCATGCATAAATTTTTACTGACAACCCTTCTCGCTAGCCTTTCTACCTGTGCTTTCGCACTTTTCCCTATTCAAACTGATTGGCAAGCTAATCACTTACAAGGCAAAGTGAAGTCCGTTATTTCACAGTCGGAAGATAATCCAGAAACGGTAGAAGGAGAAGTGGTCACGAACGATGTTCGTCAATTTTATAACGAGCAAGGCTTTTTAATTAAAACTGAAGAGATTACCCAAGAATCTGAATATTCCTATAAAACGACGGCGAATTATCGATATGATCAAAACAATCAATTAGAAGAAATTCGTTACACTATCGATAAAGAGGCTCATGGAAAACTCTACCATTATCAAGAAAACAGCGATGGTTCAGGTATCATTTTAGAAATCACCTATGTAGGCAAAAAGCCGAAAAAACCGAATTTTCAAGAAGATTACATCAAAAGAGTTTACGACAAAGATGGTAAACTCATCTCTGAAGCCGTTTATTATGCAAAGATGATTGACGGCCATGCGAAAAAATTCCATTACAAGGACGATAAACTCATCAAGGTTTGTGATTTTGATGACAGTGGAAAAGAAAGCAATTGCGAAACTTATCGTTATCTCGAAAATGGCGACTTTGTACATAACACGTCTTTTAATGAGGGACGAGCAGATTTTACTTATGACAAAAACCACAACGAATTAAAACGCCAAATTTTTGATCAACATGGGAAATTAGAAGAGACGTTCACAACACGTCATAAATTTGATCAACACGGTAATGTGATTGAAAGCATTATGTATGATGAAAAAGGCAGATGGTTAGATAAAACCACAAAGAAATATGAATATTATCAATAAACCACTTTTAAACGACGTATTCTAACTAGACTGCTTATGATATTTTTTAGATCTAAACCACGCGCTGAAAAATTAGATAAAAAATTAACCACCAAACTGGACAAAATCTTTCAATATTTTAAGGCGAAAGAAGAACCATCTGAGTGGTTGTTTGCCAGAAATCACAAGGTTGCGCCAATGGCAATCGCAACCTATTGGCATTATGGTAAAGCCAATTTAGATGAATCTGAATTGCTAGAAAATACGGGTTTATCTGATTTATACCAACCTCTCAAATTGCTCCTAACAAAAACAATGAAACTGCCTTGCATTACTCGCAGAGAATTTGAAGAGGAAAATTGGGTTCAATTATTTCTTTCTATTGATTTCAAATTAGCCCCAACAGAGAGCAAGCTTTTTAGAGTTTTTGTTTTCCCTGATCAGGATAGCTTTGTTTTCGCCGAAACGGATCAAACGAATAACCTTTTTCAGAGCATGATGCAGGCAAAACCATTTAATCAACATAGTCCACATTATGAGCAATTTTTATCTTCAGTTGATGCGGTATTAAACGCTATTGAAAAGCCTGAAGATTTTGCATTATTAGACCAAAAACTCGCCAAAATTGAGCATTATCTTAAAAATCAACCTAATGGCGATTTACTTGTCAAAAACAATGTTTTTGAAACAGATATTTACGCCTATCAATTTTATTATTCTGATAATTGGGACGATTACTCAAAAGAAAAATTTAATGAACTAGATTTTGGCGGCGATATGTATGATTTACAAAGTCAATTCTGTAACCCAATGGGATTCGTACCTGCTTCTCGAGAAGAATTTTTTAATGGTTCTGGCTATTCTTTTTTAAATATTGGGTTCGGCATAAAACCGCATAAGGAATATGAACATATTATTAAAGACACTAAATTTGCACTTCCGCAAAGAATTGAGCTATTTGCTGGACAACCTATTAGCGATGCCTCATATTCGTTACAACATGCTGAGCAGCTTTTTATTTCTAATTTAATGGCAGCAATTTATTATGCCAAACCGCTTGATGAACAACATTACAAGTTTGCTTTGTTAAAACAAGCCGCTGATTTGATTTGCGATAGCATTGACAGACGTGAAACTGAAATCAATCAAGATACCTTATTTGATGAATTAATTACTTTGCTTGAAACAAAAAAACACATCAAACCAAAGTATATTAAGCAAGTTAAAAACCTCTATAAATGGTTAAATAAAGACCTAGAGAAATGTCGAGAAAAAATGATCGCATTTGGCGATATCTACGAGGACGAGGATTTCGATGAGGAATACGCTAAATTAGAGCTTATCAGAAGTTATCTTCATTGCTATAAAGATGATTGGAAAATTGATTATGACTCACTCAATCATTTTCTTTCAGAAACTCTTGAAAAAACTTTTGAAATCACTTTCAAAGAAGCACAGCATGAGTTTTCACGCATTAAGAATAAAGTAGAAACAGAAAGTGATTATACTTTACTTTATGTTGACACGGGTTCCGACAATTTCTATTGCTTAGTTTGCCCAAAATCAGCAGAAACCCGCATAATAGAAATTGCAGACATATTAAATTTACCTGTCAACCATTAAATTTTATGGACAGAAAACAACATGGCAGAAATAAAAAACGATCATTTTTAGCTAATTGTTGCAAAAATGCTGTAAAAAATCACAGTGTTTTAAATTTACAGTTACTTATCAAAAATAGCTTTCGTATATATTCGATTATAGTAATAACCGCTTTCTGGTCTAAATTTCACTTCAAGTTCGCTCAAATAAATCGCAAAGCTTGGTCTATCAATTTTTAATAAATCTTGGCTAAGCAATTTAATCTCAGCTTTAGACATTTTTTTCATCGGGTCTAGTTGATGATCTTTAAATACTTTATGAATATGTTCATCCATATTAGTGCAATATCTGTCGTGATCTTCAACAAAGCAAACCTCTGGCTTCTCTTCGTGCTTATCCGCTTTTTCATCAGATTTCATATAAGTCTGAACCTCTGTACGATAAAATCCAGGTCTTGGTACACGAATCCATTTTTTATACGGCGTGACATCAATTGACTCCCATAGAAATTCTATTGTTGTTTTTCGGTCGCTAATTACTTGGCTATTGATGCTGATATGATCACCATAAATATTTAATGTAACAAGTTCTTCAGATTTTTCACCATATCTCTGCTTAAATATCTCGTGTCTTTCTTTATAAGGATCTTCTACATAAGAGTCTAGCGCTATATGACGAACCATATAAAATGTTACATTATCTAATTCTTCCCAATCTTTAAGCTCGCTCTTCGGCATATTCTCTAAACGTTCGACAAAATCTATATCATCACGAATTTTGCCTAAGCCATCTGATAAATTAAGTTTTTTCAATAACTGTTCAAAACGTGCAGTTTGGCTTTGGTAAGCAATTTCTTGTGGTTTAACAATCCAAGTCATAGCGAAAATTGCCACCATGACAACCCCAGAAATCAGGCGGTATTGACGTGCTTTTGGCACAATCAGAATCGCATAAGCAATCGTAATCGCCGTAGCCAAAGCCACTAAATAAATACGTTGTTCCGTCCAAGCATAGGTACTAATACGGCGATCAATCGCCAACCATAACAACACGATTGGCACAATAGATAGATACGGATAGAACTTAAAGAAAGTTTCCCAGCGGGCTTTAGCACAAATAGAACGTAATGCATATACGCCTAAACCACCAAGCAGGTAAGGCAAGGTAATATTCGCCAGCATGCCTTTTGGTAATACGCCTTCAAAAATAATTTGCACAACATAAGCATAAAGCAACACAGTGAAAATCATCAATGCTGGTGCTAATACAAAATTAACTAAGATCTCAAAAATGCGATTTAACGTCATTTCTGATTTAGCTTGGCGTTGTTGGAATACTAAGAAAAAGAGTGGCAAAGTAAAAATGCCTAAAGATGTATAAAAATGCTCATAGAAACTATCAGAAAACTCGACACTAAAGAGTGTAGTAATTGTAAATAGAATCGCTGCTACTAATCCAAACACCAACAACCATACCATTGTCGCTAAGCCAAGATGGAATAGATTGGTAAAATTACGGTAGGTAAACCCTTGATTATTTTTTTCAAATGGAAACCCTAATAACACCAGTAACGCAATAAAATTTGCGCCCCAAAATTTTGGACTCGATAGATAAAACTCTGCACTATCATTGGTCATGCCAATGATAGCTAGCGCCACCAATGGCACAATCCATGAAAAACGATACCAAGAATATGGGCGAGAGAGATAAACAAAGATAAATAAGATTGGCGCAAATATCCAATAAGCTAAATGATCATTCCCTTGATGAGATCCTAATTCCACAAACCAAATCCCAATCGCAAACGCAGTAATCATAAAAATTTCAATCGGATGCGTAGATACCGCGTTTTTTATTTGGGTTTTAGTCTTTTCGAAAAATGTTGAAACAGACATAATCATTCCTTTTTTATTCTATAAAGCCTTATTTAACACTTAATAATTCATACTAAAATAGTATGGAAATTCTCTGGCACTTTAACTAACTTTTATAGACAAATCCACTAAAATTAAATAGATATTAGATAAAAACTCACCGCACTTGATTGAAAAATAAGATACAGATCAAAGTGCGGTCATTTTTCCAAGACAAATTTCTAAATTTGCTTTATTATATTCCCGTTTTAGGTTCGCCTAACTAATTTTAATTAACTTTAAACAGAGGAAAACAAAATGGCAAAAATCGTTAAAGTCATTGGTCGTGAAATCATCGACTCTCGTGGTAACCCAACTGTAGAAGCTGAAGTTCATCTTGAAGGTGGTTTCGTTGGTTTAGCAGCTGCGCCATCAGGTGCATCTACTGGTTCTCGTGAAGCATTAGAATTACGTGACGGCGACAAATCTCGTTTCTTAGGCAAAGGTGTATTAAAAGCAGTTGCAGCAGTAAACGGTCCTATCGCAGATGTATTAGTGGGTAAAGAAGCGTCTAACCAAGCTGAAATCGACCAAATCATGATCGATTTAGACGGTACTGAAAACAAATCTAACTTCGGTGCAAACGCAATCTTAGCGGTATCTTTAGCAAACGCAAAAGCAGCAGCTGCATCTAAAGGTTTACCTCTTTACGCTTACATCGCAGAACTTAACGGCACGCCAGGCGTTTACTCTATGCCATTACCAATGATGAACATCATCAACGGTGGTGAGCACGCAGATAACAACGTTGATATCCAAGAATTCATGATTCAACCAGTTGGTGCGAAAACATTACGTGAAGCACTTCGTATCGGTGCTGAAGTATTCCACAACCTTGCGAAAGTATTAAAATCTAAAGGCATGAGCACTGCTGTAGGTGATGAAGGTGGTTTCGCACCTAACTTAGCCTCTAACGCAGACGCTTTAGCATGTATCAAAGAAGCTGTAGAAAAAGCAGGCTATGTATTAGGTAAAGACGTCACTTTAGCAATGGACTGTGCATCTTCTGAGTTCTATAACAAAGAAACTGGCAAATACGAAATGAAAGGCGAAGGCCGTTCATTCACTTCTCAAGAGTTCACGCACTATCTTGAAGAGTTAACTAAACAATACCCAATCGTGTCTATCGAAGATGGTCAAGATGAATCTGACTGGGATGGTTTTGCATACCAAACTAAAGTGTTAGGTGACCGCGTTCAATTAGTGGGCGACGACTTATTCGTAACTAACACCAAAATCTTAAAAGAAGGTATCGAAAAAGGTATTGCAAACTCTATCTTAATCAAATTCAACCAAATCGGTTCTTTAACTGAAACTTTAGCAGCAATTAAAATGGCTAAAGATGCAGGTTACACAGCTGTAATCTCTCACCGTTCAGGTGAAACCGAAGATGCGACTATCGCTGATTTAGCGGTTGGTACAGCAGCAGGTCAAATCAAAACTGGTTCTATGAGCCGTTCTGACCGTATTGCGAAATACAACCAATTAATCCGTATCGAAGAAGCATTAGAACGCGCTGGTACACCAGCTCCGTTCTTAGGTTTAAAAGCGGTTAAAGGTCAAGCATAATTTTTGCTTAATTTAATGTAAAATAGCACCGCACTTTGCAAAAAGTGCGGTGTTTTTTTAAGGTGCTTTTATGAAGACACAATCTGATTCACTGCTTACTGAACCTTGGTTATCTTGGGCTATCGAAATCCAAAGCATTGCACAAAACGGGCTAACTTATTGCAAAAATATCTATGATATTGAACGCTATGAACGCCTGCGGGATTTGTCTGCTGAAATGCTCGCTTATAAAACAGCAATCCCCAAAGAAACTGTCAAATCGTTTTTTTGCAATGGGGCTGGTTATCAAACCCCTAAAATCGATTCACGCGCAGCTATTTTCAAAGATGATAAAATTTTATTAGTACAAGAAAATGATGGACTTTGGTCACTGCCTGGCGGCTGGATAGATGTGCTAGAAACCATTCATAGTAATACGATTAAAGAAGTACGCGAAGAAGCGGGGCTTAATGTTAAACCGACTTTTATTATTGCTATTCACGAACAACATAAACGCAATTTTCCGCCTTTTGCACATCCTGTACTCAAAACCTTCGTCATGTGCGAACCATTAAGTGGTGAATTTCAACCAAATAGTGAAACCGTTCAATCTGCCTATTTTGCGTTGAATGAACTACCACCAATGAATGAAGAAAAAAATACGCCCGCACAGGTTGAACTTTGCTTTCAAGCACACCATAGTAGTCACTGGACTACACAATTTGATTAGGAAATACCATGTTACATTTAACCCTCGAAGACCAACTTTTTCTCGGTCAAGCAAAGCAAGTCGGTACACACTCAACTGTACATGACCATTTGGCGGTGATGTTTGAAGATGACGGTGAAACCGGCTATTTTTATGCGTTAGATATGCGTCAAAATGCGCAGCCTGTTGTCGATTGCTTACATGTTTATAACGTCGATAACACTCGCAATCATCATGAAGCCCGTAAATTAGAAATCTGCTGGGATGAAAGCGGCTATTTAGCCTTATTGCTTATTAACGGCTATCCCCATGCCGTATTTGATTTTGCTCATTTGATCGGCTATAACACCAACAAACATCCTCAACCTGACTTAATGAGCATGTGGACACACGAAGAAATCACCAATGAACGTGCGACCGCATGGCTTGGTGTGAATACGATTAAATAGGATTAACTATGCGATTTTACCGTGGTCTTCAGCCTTTCAAGGTCATGAGTTTTGATCTTGATGACACCCTTTACGATAACAGTGATGTCATTCGTTTGGCCGAAGAACGCTTTCTTCAATGTGTGCAAGAACACGCACAACTGAGCGATCTTACCTCAGAATATTGGCGAGAATGGAAATGGCAACTGGTGGAGAAAGATCCCTTGATTGCTGAAGACGTAATTGCCTGGCGTGTCGAAACATTACGTAACTTACTGATACATCATGGTAAAAGTGCGGTTGAAATTGACCGCACTTTAGCGCTTGCCATGGAAGAATTTATTGAATGGCGACATAAAATTAATGTCCCCACTGAAAGCATCGAAGTGCTGAATCAACTTAAAGATCGCTACCTGTTGAGCGTGATTACCAATGGTAATGTGATTGCAACACGTATTGGGTTTGAACACTTTCAGCTGAGTTTACGTGGAGGAGAGCAAGGCAGAGCGAAACCTCATCAAGATTTGTTCCACCAAACCGCCCATTATTTTGGCGTAAAACCGAATGAAATTTTACACATTGGTGACAACTTAACTACGGACGTTCAAGGCGCCATTCAAGCCGGCTGCCAAGCTGCATGGATCAATTTATCGGGCAAAGATCTCAATTCATTTACTGAAGCAAGTGTTTTGCCTACATTAGAAATCAATCATTTAACTGAATTATTAACACTTTAAACCTATGATGAAAAAGAAAAATCAAGTTCTCGTCAGCCTTTCCATTGTGGCTTTATTGGGTGGCTGCTCAGAAGAGCAAGTTCAACGTGATGTTTATAACAGCCTTGAGGATTGTTTAGCCGATTGGCAAAAAATCGAATTGTGCGAAGCTGACCAATCTACTGACAATAACAGCAGCACAACTGCGCATGCTGGCTCTGGTTCCTCTCTCTCGGGCAATTTAAATACACGTCCAAGCAATAATAGCGAATGGTCAGAGGACAATCAGACCGTTAAACAAACCTTAAATCCTGATGGTGTAACTCACTCTGGTAATTCAAGCAGCGCGGAGGGAACAAGCCACACGAGCTCTGCAACAGGAGAAGGACATGGCAGTATGGGCAGTGCGATTGCAGGCGCCGCAATGGGTTATATGATCGCGCGTACGGTGGGGGCATTTTTAGGGCCTAGCTACAATCCAAGCAACCGTGCTGTTTCTACGCCAACGGGTCAAGTTATCCAACCGCAAACTAATCGTTCTGTCGGTAAGCCTGTATTAGTTAAAGGCAATGCCGGTAGCACTTACAGCAAACCGGTTTCACGCGGTGGCTTTAAAAGCGCTAGCTCAAGCAGCAGCTCAGGCGGTTAAATATGAAGCGAATCACAGGCTTTCCTACTCGTCCCAATATGGTGCAACAATTATTAGATGTGGGCTTTGACTACTATAATCTGCCTTCCTCTGATGGCTCGCATTATTGGTCAGATAATGTAGCGTATGAATTTACCTTAGCTGAAATCGATCGTATTGAAGATGCCACCAACGAATTGCATGCAATGTGTATGGATTTTGTTGCCGATGAAGTGAAACAAGGTGATTATGCCTATTATTGCTTCACCGATTTACAGAAAAATCTGATTGAACAAACATGGGCTAAAAACGTACCGCACTTATATGGCCGTTTTGATTTTGGTTATGACGGTGAAAACCTCAAAATGTTTGAATACAATGCCGACACGCCCACCTCCTTGCTTGAAGCTGCCGTGGTGCAATGGCAATGGTTAGAGCAAATTGAAGGCTTAGCACATCGTGACCAATTCAATTGGATTCACGAAGAATTGCTTAATCGCTTTCAGTTTATTCAACAACAAACTGGGCTAAACGATTTCCATTTTAGTGCCATGCAAGAAGCGGGGCGTGAAGATTGGGGCAATATCGATTACCTAGCAGATGTGGCTTACAACGCAGGTTGGCATATTCATCAGCTTGCCATTGAAGACGTGGGTTACGATAAAGATAGTCAGCAATTCCTCGATCTGAATAATCAACCTATTGATTGTTTATTTAAGCTCTATCCGCTTGAATGGATGACCACCACAGAATATGCACCACACATGCTTAATTCCTCCACCACTTTTATTGAACCGGCGTGGAAATTACTATTAAGCAATAAAGTGCTATTAGCGAAATTATGGCAAAAACATCCAAATCATCCATTATTACTCCCTGCTTACTTTAGTAAGCATGATATTACCGATCGTCAATCAATATGGGTGAAAAAACCGACCTTAGGCCGTGAGGGCGCCAATGTTTCTTACTATGAAAAACGTAATGGTCTAGAATTTGCTGCCAAAGGCAGTGAGTATTCTGCCTTTTATGATCAAGCAGGCTATATCTATCAACAAAAATTTGAACTGCCAAATTTTGATGGTATGTATCCTATGATTGGTTCTTGGGTTGTCGGTGATGTGGCTTGTGGCATCGGATTGAGAGAAGATTTTACCCCAGTTACTGGCAATGATAGCCACTTCATTCCGCATTACTTTGTGGAATAAAAACAACGCAAAAACTGACCGCACTTAATAGATAATAAGGAGATAAATATGTATCCATTTAGTTTTCAAAACCCTACTCGCATTGAATTTGGCCTCGATAAAGAAAAAGAGATGGGTAAATATATGCACGAATACGGTGCAAAAAAGGCCTTAATTATCTATGGCAGTGAGCGAGTCAAACAATCCGGTTTATTTGAAGATGTGGCTAAAAGCTTACGTGAGCAGGGAATTGAATACATTGAATGTGGTGGGGTAAAAAGTAACCCGACAATCAGCAAAGTTCGTGAAGCCGTTGCAATGGCAAAAGCCTTTGGTGCAGATAGTGTGTTGAGTATCGGTGGCGGCTCTTGCCTTGATAGTGCGAAAGCGATCGCAGCTGGTGCGTGTTATGACGGTGATACTTGGGACTTCTTTAAAGGCACACCGGTGCAAAAAGCATTAATGATTTTTGATGTGATCACCCTCGCGGCAACAGGCAGTGAAATGAACTGGGGCTCAGTCATTACTAATGAAGAAACGCAGCAAAAATATTCGATTCACAGCAATCATTTATTCCCAAAAGTATCAGTCATTAATCCGAAATTGCAAGCGACCGTCAGCCGTGATTATTTAGTGTATTCCGCTGCAGATATCATTGCTCATTCTATTGAAGCCTACTTCACGGCGGAATATCGCCCTGAAATTATTGATTTCTTAGTAGAAAGCAATATTAAAACCGTTATTCGCACCACCGAAATCTTGCTTAATAACCCACAAGATCTCAATGCACGTGGCGAATTTGCCTGGGCGGCTACACTTGCTTTAAATGGTTTAACCCATTTAGGTATCTCACCTTACGGTTTCCCAAATCATATGATTGAGCATTCCATGAGTGCGATTTCAGATGTGCCACATGGTGCTGGCCTTTCCGTGATTATGCCTGCGTGGATGCAATGGTATCAATCTCAAAGACCTGCTCAATTCAAACGCTTTGCTAAAGAAATATTTGGCTTAGACAAGGCTGAAGACGGCATCTTCGCCTTAAAAGCCTGGTTTGATAAAATCGATACGCCAACCCGCCTTGAACAACTTGGCATTGATAATAAAACCTTAGCTGAAATTGTTGAAAATGCAGCTCAAACTGCAATCAGAGCGAAAGTGGAAAAAACGTATACTAAAGAAGCTATTGAAGCCATTTTCGCTTTAGCGAAATAATCTCCCATAAAAAAGAGCGGTCAAATTCAAAACACAATGAAATTTGACCGCTCTTTTTATATTCTCAACATTTAACTCGTTGAAAAAAATAACCGCGCTTTAGTTATCCAAAGTGCGGTTAATTTGAATTAAGTTTTAACGCTTAATTATAGTGAAGCTTGATCAACAGCCACACCAGCACCCATAGTTGTAGAGATGCTTACTTTCTTGATAAAGATACCCTTTGCAGTAGTTGGTTTTGCTTTGTTTAAAGCAGCCAATAATGCTTGAAGGTTTTCTTTTAATTGAACTTCAGAGAAGTTTGCTTTACCAATTGTTGTGTGGATGATACCGTTTTTATCGTTACGATAACGGATCTGACCAGATTTAGCATTTTTAACTGCTTCAGCAACGTTTGGTGTTACGGTACCAACTTTAGGGTTTGGCATTAAACCACGTGGGCCTAATACTTGACCTAATTGACCAACAACACGCATTGCATCAGGAGAAGCGATAACAACGTCAAAGTTCATTTCGCCTTTTTTGATTTGCTCTGCTAAATCTTCCATACCGACTAAATCAGCGCCAGCTTCTTTAGCTGCATCTGCGTTAGCACCTTGGGTGAACACAGCTACGCGTACTTCACGACCTGTACCGTGTGGTAATACAGTTGCACCACGAACGTTTTGGTCTGATTTACGAGGATCGATACCTAAGTTTACTGCAACGTCAACACTTTCAACGAATTTAGCTGTTGCGAATTGTTTTAATAACGCGATTGCTTCGTTGATTTCATATGCTTTAGTAGAATCTACGCCAGCTTTGATTGCTTTCATTTTTTTAGTCAATTTAGCCATCGTATTATTCCTCCACCACTAAGCCCATTGAGCGAGCAGTACCAGCAATTGATTTCATTTTAGTTTCGATAGTCGCGCCAGTCATATCTGCTGCTTTAGTTTCAGCGATTTGACGAACTTGATCTAAAGTTACTTTACCCACTTTATCTTTGTTCGGTTTACCTGAACCAGATTTGATACCTGCAGCTTTTTTCAATAATACTGCTGCTGGTGGAGTTTTAGTAATGAAAGTGAATGAACGGTCTGCATATACAGTGATAACAACTGGAATTGGTAAACCTTTTTCTAAGCTCTCAGTACGAGCGTTGAATGCTTTACAGAATTCCATGATGTTCACACCTTGTTGACCTAATGCAGGACCAACTGGTGGTGATGGGTTTGCCATACCAGCTGCAACTTGCAACTTAACGTATGCTTGGACTTTTTTTGCCATTTTTTAGTTTCCTCTAAATGGGTGATAACGCCGAAATCGGCTCCCCTGTTAATGAAAGGCTGTATTTTAATTAATCAGCCTCGAAATTTCAAGCAGAAAAACTACTCGAAAAACAACCGCACTTTATTTTTTAAGTGCGGCCATTAAATTTCTTATTTTGGAAAAGGGAAATTAACGTGTTTTTTCCACTTGACCAAATTCAAGCTCAACTGGTGTTGCACGACCGAAGATAGATACAGACACTTTTAAGCGACCTTTTTCGTAATCCACTTCTTCAACCGTACCATTAAAGTCAGCAAATGGACCTTCTGTCACACGTACTTCTTCACCTGGTTGATATTCTTTACGATGACGTGGTTTTTCAGCACTTTGCTCTAAACGATTTAAAATTAAATCTGCTTCACGTTTAGAAATTGGCGCTGGCTTATCTGGTGTACCACCGATAAAGCCCATTACACGTGGTACGCTTTTCACTAAGTGCCATGTGTCATCATTCATTGCCATTTCAACTAATACATAGCCAGGGAAGAATTTACGTTCGCTTTTACGACGTTTACCTGCTACGTTTTCAACGACTTCTTCAGTCGGCACTAATACTTCACCAAACTGATCTTCCATTTGTTGTTGTTTGATATATTCACGCAATGTGATTGCAACACGACTCTCAAAGCCTGAGAATGCTTGCAATACATACCAACGTTTTTTGGATACGTTTTCAGTTTCGCTCATTTTAGAATCTCAAATCAGTTAAGAAGTTAATCAATGCAATGATAATTGAATCAATTGCCCAGAAGAATAAAGAGGTAAGCACGGTTACCCCAATTACGATTAAAGTTGTTTGACGTGTTTCTGCACGAGTTGGCCATACCACTTTACGACCTTCAACTTTTGCTTCGCTAAAGAATGTACGAGCTTTTGTACCTTGATTAGTAATTGCAGCTAAACCAAAGGCAATTAATAAAGCGACAACTACGCCAACTACACGTACAGGTAAAGAGAAGGCGTCTTTAAAATAAACGTTACCAATCGCTGCAGCAGTAAAAAATGCCACAGAAATAATCCAAAGAAGAGTGTTTAAGCCTTTTGATTTTCCTTCTACGACTTGTTCTTGGTCGTGTTTCTTTTTTTCAACAATTTCAGTTGCCATAAGTGAATCCGTATAAAATAAGGGATAAATAATTTTTAGATTAATTTCAGAACGTGCGATTGTAGCATTTTCTTTCGGGATTGCCTATGAAAAATGTTAGAAAAAACAACCGCACTTTCTATTAGTTTTTATATTCGAGCTTTGGTGGTTTGTTATCAACGATGGTTTCTTCATCCACAATCACTTTTTGCAAGTTTTCGATTGAAGGTAAATCATACATCGTATCTAACAATACAGCCTCAACGATTGAGCGTAAACCACGTGCACCGGTTTTACGTTCAAGGGCTTTTTTCGCCATCGCTTTTAATGCTTCCGGCGTGAATTCAAGTTCCACATCCTCTAAGCCAAATAATGCTTGATATTGTTTGGTCAGTGCATTTTTCGGTTGAGTAAGGATCTGAATCAACGCTTCCTCATCTAATTCGCTTAATGGTGCAATCATCGGAAGACGACCAATAAATTCTGGAATTAAACCGAATTTCATTAAATCATCCGGCTCAACTTGACGGAATAATTCAGAAAGATTTTCTTTGTCTTCTTCTTTCTCTACTTTTGCATCAAAACCAATTCCGGTATCAGTTTGTGTACGCTTACCGATAATTTTATCTAAGCCAGCAAATGCCCCACCACAAATAAAGAGGATTTTTGAGGTATCCACTTTCAACATTTCTTGTTGAGGATGTTTACGTCCACCTTGTGGCGGTACAGATGCGATAGTGCCTTCAATTAATTTTAATAAGGCTTGTTGCACACCTTCACCAGACACATCGCGAGTAATAGACGCGCCTTCTGATTTACGGCTGATTTTATCAATTTCATCAATATAGATAATGCCCTGCTCTGCTTTTTCCGTATCGTAATCGCAGTTTTGCAATAATTTTTGCAGAACATTTTCCACGTCTTCGCCCACATAACCAGCTTCGGTTAACGTCGTCGCATCGGCCATAGCAAAAGGTACATTTAAACGACGTGCCAAGGTTTGTGCTAATAAGGTTTTACCGCTACCTGTTGGACCAATTAACAAGATATTACTTTTACCTAATTCCACATCATTGCTTTGGTGGTTCGTACGTAAGCGTTTATAGTGATTGTAAACCGCCACTGACAAGACTTTTTTCGCATAATCTTGCCCAATCACATAATCATCTAAGTGCGCACGAATTTCGTGTGGTGTCGGTAATTTTTCTTCAACTGCCAGTTCGCTAGGTGTTTCGATTTCTCCACTGTCTTCCAACATACTGTGGCAAAGCTCGATACACTCGTTACAAATATAACCATCTGTACCCGCAATTAATTTACCTACTTCACTTTTTTCTCTTCCGCAGAAAGAACAGTGAAGATCGTTATCATTTGTTGTCATGTTAAATCCTTAACGTTTAATCAACACATCGTCCACTAAGCCGTAAGCTTTTGCTTCTTCCGCCGACATAAAGTTGTCACGATCGGTGTCTTTTTCGATACGCTCGATGCTTTGACCTGTATGGAAAGCAAGACGCTCGTTTAAGGTTTGTTTAATTTTTAAAATTTCTTGTGCGTGGATCTGAATATCAGATGCTTGTCCACGGAAACCACCTAACGGTTGATGAATCATCACTCGTGCATTCGGTAATGCAGCACGTTTTCCTGCTGCCCCCCCTGCAAGTAAAAATGCGCCCATTGAGCAAGCTTGACCAATGCAAAGAGTACGCACATCCGGTTTAATAAATTGCATGGTATCGTAAATTGCCATACCCGCAGTCACTGAACCGCCCGGTGAGTTAATATAAATATTGATGTCTTTTTTCGGATCTTCTGATTCTAAGAAAAGTAGCTGTGCCACGATCAAATTTGCCATATGATCTTCTACTTCACCATTCAAGAAGATCACGCGCTCTTTTAATAGGCGGGAATAAATGTCGTACGAACGTTCACCACGAGAGGTTTGTTCGACAACCATAGGAATTACACTCATTTTTGCCCCTAAATATGTGCTAAAAAATCGGGCAATATTCTACCCGAAAATCAGTAAAAACAAAATGCGGTCGCTTTTCATTGAAAAAAACAACCGCACTTTTCGATGATATATCTGTGAATTTAATTCACGTTCTATCAATTATTATGCTTGTGGATTCATGATCTCATCAAATGAAGACGCTTTTTCAGTCACTTGAGCTTTAGCAAGAACGGCATCAACTGCTTGTTCTTCTAATACTACATTGCGAATGTTGTTCATTAACTCTTCATTTTTGCTGTAATATTCAACTACTTCAGCTGGTTGTTCGTAAGCAGAAGCGATATCCGCGATCATTGCTTTCGCACGTTCTTCATCCGCTTTCAATTCGTTTGATTTGATCACTTCAGAGAATAATAAACCGACTTGAACACGACGTTTTGCATCAGCTTCAAATAATTCACGTGGTAATTGTGCAGCTTGTTGTGCATTGCCACCGAAGCGTTGTGCTGCTTGGTTACGTAACACATTGATTTCTTCTTCTACTGCAGAAGCTGGAACATCAATTGGGTTTTGTTCGATTAAACCGTTTATGACTTGTTGTTTAACGCGAGAAACTAATGCGTTTTTCAATTCACGTTCCATATTTTTACGGATTTCTGCACGTAAATCTGCCACAGTTTTAGTGTTTGGACCAAATTTAGCAACGAACTCATCGGTTAATTCTGGTAATTCCATTTCTTCTACTTTTTTCAAGGTGATCGCAAATTTTGCATCTTTACCTTTTAAGTTTTCAGAATGGTATTCAGCTGGGAAAGTCACATTGATATCGAATTGTTCGCCTGCTTTGTGGCCTACGATGCCCTCTTCAAAACCAGGGATCATACGACCTTGGCCCATGAATAGAACGAAATCAGTTGCTTTACCGCCTTCGAATTCTTCGCCATCTACTGAACCAACGAAGTCGATTGTTACGCGTGAATCTGCTTTCGCTGCAGCTTTGCTTTCAGCCCAAGTCGCTTGTTGTTTACGTAATACATCGATCATTTTATCGATATCAGCTTCAGTGATTTCAACAGTTGGTTTCTCAACTTTGATGTTTTCTAAACCTTTTAATTCAACTTCCGGGTACACTTCGAAAGTTGCAGTGAATGATAAATCTTTACCAGGTTCGAACGTTTCGATAGCGAAAGTTGGACGACCTGCGATGTTGATTTTCTCAGCGATTACTGCGTCAAAGAAATGACGTGGTAATAAATCGTTTAACACATCTTGACGGATTGATGCGCCAAAACGTTGTTCAATGATGTGAGCTGGCACGTGACCTTTACGGAAACCATCAACACGTACATTTTTTGCTGCACGTTTGAATTCTTCACGAGTTGCTTTTTCTACAGCTTCAGCTGGAACGGTGATCGTCACACGACGCTCTAAACCTTGAGTTGTTTCAATATTTAATGACATTTGTAACCTCAATTAATGTTGCACTCGGTAAAAACCACACCGAACACGTTATTGTTTGTAAAAATAAAAAACCGCCAAATTATAGCGAAAGAAAATCAAACAGTCGATAGAAACCGGAAAATTCAATAGAAAACCCGCTAAAATTGCACAATTTATCAACAATTTTTGATAAAGAAAAAAGTGCGGTCAAGAATAACCGCACTTTTTATCGAATTATAAACCTTTCGGTAAACGAATTTTTTGACCTGGGAAAATCTTATCCGCGTCTTTAATCACTTCTTTGTTCGCTTCAACGATAGCGGTATATTTCGCGCCATTTCCGTAAGCTTTCTCAGCGATTTTCCACAAGGTGTCACCTTTTTGGATTACATAGAATGTTTCATCACTGCCTAAGGTTTCACCGTTATTGATGCTTGCATCGCTTGTTACTGAGTGGATACCTTGAATGTTACCCGCCATTAATACTGCTTTTTCTAATGCCGCTGCAGTTGATGCCACACCTTGGATATTTGCTACACCATTTTCAACGGTAACAGATAAGTTTTCCACGCCTGGATTGTCTTCTGCAATGTGTTGAGTCACCGCTTTAGACGCATCTTCTTCTTTAGAGAAAACTTTCTTACCAATGTCACTGACAAAATCAAATAAACCCATTTTAAAGTTCCTTTTGTATGTTTGTTTAAGGGATTATTACGATACTGAAATTCCCTTAAGAAGTCCATAAATCAGAGTGTAAAGCTATGTAAATATTTCAAGAAAACTGATCTAAAATTGACCACACTTTGATAGAATACGCCGATTTTTAATTTACTCACTTAGAAAGGACAAATTATGCGTTGGGAAGGTCGTAGAGAAAGCTCAAATATTGAAGATAGACGTGGCTCTGGCGGCGGTAACTTCGGTGGCGGAAAAGGCACCGGTGTGCTCGGTATTATCATTCTTTTAGTCGGCGCTTATTATGGCGTGGATCTTTCAGGCTTAGTGGGTACGCCTGATTTTTCAGGACAAAGCTCTCAACAGTTAGAAACTCAAGAAGAACAGCAGCTTGCGAGTCTTTCTAAAGTTGTATTAGCGGATACTGAAACCGTTTGGGGACAATATTTCAGACAAATGGGTAAAACCTATAGTGAACCAACCATGGTGCTTTACAATGGTGTAACGCCAACCGCTTGTGGTACGGGTCAATCTGCAATGGGTCCATTCTACTGCCCGAGCGATCGCAAAGTTTACCTTGATTTATCGTTCTATAATGAAATGAAAAATAAACTGGGTGCAGCAGGTGATTCTGCCTTTGCTTATGTGATTGCGCACGAAGTTGGTCACCACGTACAAAATATGCTTGGAATTCTGCCGCAAGTGAATCGCGCACAACAAAGCAGCGATCGCAAAACGGCAAATCAACTTTCCGTTCAATTAGAACTTCAAGCTGACTGCTTCGCTGGTGTTTGGGCGAGCCAAGCGGTGAAAAGTGGTTTATTTGAACGCGGTGATGAAGAAAAAGCGTTTAATGCAGCAGAAGCTGTGGGCGATGACCGTTTACAAAAACGCAGCCAAGGTTATGTGGTACCGGATAGTTTCACTCACGGTACATCGGCACAGCGTCTAGAATGGTTCAGAAAAGGCTTACAAAGCGCTAATCCTTCTGTGTGTAATACCTTTAACCAATAAAATCTTTAAGGCTGATTCATGTCAGCCTTTTTTATTTCTGTTCATTTCAACATAAAAAAAGAGCGGTCAATTTTGACCGCACTTTTTCTTTATGATATTAATCTTATGCGAACTGACGTACTTCGCCGTTACCCGCTACGTTTTCCACACAACGTGGACAAAGTGTCGGATGTTCAGGATTCACACCGATTTTGTCAGAATAATGCCAGCAACGTGGACATTTTTCACCGTTAGAACGTACTACGCTTACCGCAATACCCTCTAACTCACCCGCAGCCACATCCGCAGGTTTGTCAGCTAATGGTTTCACTTCCGCTTTTGAGGTAATTAACACGAAACGTAATTCATTGCCTAATTGTTCTAACAACGTGCGATATTCATCGTTAGCATAAACCGTTACTTCTGCTTCTAAACCACCACCGATCACTTTGTCGTTACGGGCGATTTCTAATACACGGTTCACTTCAGAACGAACTTTAATCAGTTGTTGCCAGTAAGCATCATCTAATTTTTCATTCTCGCCTAAACCAAATAAGCCTTCGTAGAATTCTTCAGTGAAGACAAATTCAGCACGAGTCGTCGCCGTTTGTGGCAAGTAGCCCCAAATTTCATCTGCCGTGAATGACAAGATTGGTGCCATCCAACGAACCAATGCTTCTGCGATGTGCCATAACGCTGTTTGGCAACTACGACGAGCAAGACTATCCGCTTTGGTGGTGTATTGACGGTCTTTGATAATATCAAGGTAGAACGAGCCCATTTCCACAGAACAGAAACGCATTAAACGTTGTACCACCGTGTGGAATTGATAGTTATCGTACGCGTCTTTAATTTCTTTTTGAGCATCTAACGCACAAGCTACCGCCCAACGATCTAGGCTAATCATATCTTCCGGTTTAACTGCATCACGTTGCGGATCGAAACCATTCAAGTTAGCTAGTAAGAAACGTGCGGTGTTACGAATACGACGATAGCTATCCGCGGCACGTTTTAAGATCTCATCAGAAACAGTCATTTCACCGGTATAGTCGGTAGATGCAACCCATAAACGTAAAATATCACCACCGAATTTATCCATGACTTCTTGTGGGGTCACGATGTTACCGATAGATTTTGACATCTTACGGCCTTGACCATCAACGGTGAAACCATGGGTTAACACTTGTTTGTATGGTGCTTTATTATCTGTTGCAGTAGAAAGCATTAAAGAAGACATAAACCAACCACGGTGTTGGTCAGAACCTTCTAAATACATATCGATATCTTGACCGTTAAACTCCGGACGATTCGCCACAACAGAAGAATAGGTTGATCCTGAGTCAAACCATACGTCAAGGGTATCCGGCACTTTGCGATAGATTTCGGCATCAGCCCCTAATAATTCTTTTTCGTCTAAATCCCACCATGCTTGAATACCGGCTTTCTCTACACGTTTCGCCACTTCTTCAAGTAACTCTAAGGTACGCGGATGAAGTTCTTCGGTTTCTTTGTGCACGAATAAGGTCATCGGTACGCCCCAAGTACGTTGACGGGAAATACACCAGTCTGGGCGGTTTTCAACCATTTTCTCGATACGTGCTTGACCCCAATCAGGAATCCAACGTACACCTTTGATTTCGCCTAATGCTTGTTGGCGTAAACCTTGTGTTTCCATACCGATAAACCATTGTGGGGTTGCACGGAAAATAATCGGGGTTTTGTGACGCCAGCAGTGTGGGTAGCTGTGTTTAATTTTCTCAACTTTTAATAAGTTGCCCACTTCTTGTAATTTTTCAACAACCAATGGATTGGCTTCAAATACGCCTTTGCCTGCAAAGAATTCAGTCGTTGAAATAAATTTACCATCATTAGATACAAGACCCGCCATTGGTAAATTATATTTTTGTCCTACAATAAAGTCGTCTAAACCGTGGTCTGGTGCAGTATGTACTAAACCCGTACCACCATCTGTGGTCACGTGATCACCTAAAATTACTGGTACAGTGAAATCGTAGAACGGATGGTTAAAGCGTACTAACTCAAGCGCTTGACCTTTTACTGAACCTAATACTTCAACTTGTTCTACACCCACCGCTTTCGCCACAGATTCTACCAATTCAGCGGCTAAGATCACACGCTCGTCGCCAAGTTGTACTAAGTTGTATTCTAAGTCTGCATTTACCGCAATCGCACGGTTAGATGGCATTGTCCAAGGTGTAGTTGTCCAAATCACCGCAGATAATTTGCCATGACCTTTGCCTACTGCATTAAATTTCTCTTCAATTTCAACCGCACTTACAGCAGGGAAACGCACATAAATAGACGGAGAAACTTTGTCTTCGTATTCCACTTCTGCTTCCGCTAAAGAAGAGCCGCAATCCAAACACCAGTGCACCGGTTTTGAACCTTTGTATAAGTGGCCATTCGCAATCACTTTACCGAGAGTGCGGATGATGTTTGCTTCGGTGTTGAAGTTCATCGTTAAATAAGGATTGTCCCAATCACCCAACACACCTAAACGGATAAAGTCTTTTTTCTGACCTTCTACTTGCTCTGCCGCATATTCACGACATTTTTGGCGAAATTCAGCGGCGGTCACTTTCTCGTTTGGTTTACCCACCAAACCTTCTACTTTTAATTCAATTGGCAAACCGTGACAGTCCCAACCAGGGATATAAGGAGAATCAAAACCTAACGCCGTTTTAGATTTAATAATAATATCTTTCAGAATTTTATTCACGGCGTGACCGATATGAATGTTGCCGTTCGCATATGGAGGGCCATCGTGCAAAATAAAGGATTTTTTACCTTTCGTCGCTTGGCGAATTTTTTGATACAACTGTTTGTCATACCAATTTTTTAACATTACAGGTTCGCGTTTGGCTAAATCGCCACGCATTGGGAAACCTGTTTCTGGTAAATTTAACGTGTTTTTGTAATCAACTGTCATGTTATTTTCCAATTTTATATTTCAATCTAATTCTATTTTGCAAAAAATGCTTTCGCTGTTTTTACGTCTTGTTCAATTTGAGCTTTCAACGCCTCAAAAGACGGAAACTTTATCTCATCTCGAATCTTATGGCAGAATTCCACTTCGACCATTTGTCCATAAATATTCTGAGAAAAATCAAATAAATGGACTTCTAATAATTGTATCGTGCCGTTAATAGTTGGGCGTTTTCCCATGTTTGCAACGCCGTTAAAAATCTTGCCCGATTTTAACCGCACTTTCACCGCATAAACCCCTTTTACTGGGTTCACTTGGCGATGTAAGCGAACATTCGCGGTAGGAAAACCAATGGTTCGCCCTAATTTATTGCCGTGGATCACGCGACCAAAAATACGATAAGGCTTACCGAGTAAATTTTCCGCATGCTGTAAATCATCTTTAGCCAACGCTTCACGAATAGCGGTGCTACTGATACGCAACTCATCTAAACAGAAAGTGCGACTATCTTCCACTTCGAAACCAAACTGCTTTCCGGCTTGTTGCAACATCGCAAAATTGCCTAAACGTTTCGCACCAAATTTGAAATCATCACCAATACTGAGAAACTTCACATTTAATTTGCGTACAAGCCAATCTTCAATGAATTGTTCTGCTGGAAGATCAGCAAAAGTACGGTCAAATTTCGCGACGATCACCACATCCACACCCGCCTGAGCTAAATAATGTAACTTATCTCTTAATCGCATTAAGCGCGCAGGGGCTTTGTCGCCCATAAAATATTCGCGCGGTTGCGGCTCAAAAAGCATCACTGCCATGGGTAAATTCAGCGCATTCGCTTTCTGACGAAGATGACGCAAAATCGCCTGATGCCCCAAATGCACTCCATCAAAATTGCCAATGGTTAATGCACACCCTGACAAATATGGCTGTGAATTATGAAGCCCACGAATTAATTGCATTACATCTTATTCCAAAAAACGAAAAATAATCGGTGCATTATAGCGGTAACTTAATGTTTTGTCAGTAAATGGTGTTTACGAACACCCAAGAGCACCAATACGCCTAAATAAACGACAGCAGCTAGCCCAATTAACCAAACCAACCAATAGATACGCATTAAAAATGTCATGGCTGCCCATTCTTGAATCGATGGGCAGTTATACCAAACCAAACCGCCCATGGCTAAGGCTGCGCCTAAAACTTTCAGAAAAAAGACCGCACTTTTACGTGAAAAATGATATACATCCTCTTTAGCTAAACCACGATAAAGCAAATAAGCATTTAAGGTTGCTGACATGGCAGAAGCAATCGCTAACCCCACATAACTAAATGGAATCGCCAAGACATTAAAGCCCATATTGCTCACCATGGCGATGATCCCGATTTTCACGGGCGTTTTAGTGTCTTGGCGTGCGTAATAGCCATTAGCTAGGATCTTAATCAGCATAAAGCTAAGCAAACCAGCATTGAATGCCCATAAAGAATAAGAGGCTGCGTGCACATCTGTTAAGGTAAAACTGCCACGCATAAACAATACCAGTAACATCGGCTGGGCTAACACGGCAATCCCAATCGCGGCAGGCACACCGAGTAATAAAATCATTCGCACGCCCCAGTCCATGGTATCGCGAAAATCAACCGCACTTTGGGAAGAATTGTCTTCTCGATTCACGTGATGGCGAGCAAGTGTCGGTAAAATCACGGTGGAAATGGCGATACCAAATAGACCAAGTGGAAACTCTAATAGACGATCAGAATAATAAAGCCAACTAATAGATCCCGTCATTAAGAAACTGGCAATGACCGTATCAAGTAGCAAGTTGATTTGACTTACGGAAACCCCGAACAAGGCAGGAATCATCAATCGACGAATTTTGGCTACCCCTTCATCATGCCATGCCCATTTTGGTTTTACGAGCAAGCCGGCTTTTTTCAAGAAAGGGATTTGGAATAAAAATTGTAATAAACCACCTAAGAAGATCCCGATAGCAAGGGCAAGATCAGGATTGTCTAATCTTGGCGCGAGGAAAAGTGCAGTTGCAATCATGGCGATATTGAGTAAAACAGGCGAAAACGACATCACGCCAAATTTGCCTATCGTATTTAAAATCGCGCCTGAAAGTGCCACAAAGGTGACAAACCATAAATAAGGAAAAGTAATTTTTAAGAGTAAAGACGCTTGTTCAAATTTGTGTGCATCGGGCCCGTCATTTAGCCAATCGGTAAACCACCCCATCCCGAAGATCGCCGCCACAACAGGTGAACCTACCATAGCAAGTAAAGTGACAATACTGACTAAACCACCTAGCGTACCCGATACTTTCCCGATAAATTCTCGGGTTTTAGAAAGATCGCCCGATTTTTGATATTCGGCTAATACAGGAACGAAAGCCTGAGAAAATGCGCCTTCCGCAAATAAACGACGTAAAAAGTTTGGGATACGGTTAGCGAATAGAAACACGTCTGCCGCCGCGCCTGCACCGATCAAATGGGCTATCACCACATCACGGACTAAACCTAACACTCGGGACACTAATGTCATCCCACTCACGATAATGCCGGATTTTAAAAGTCGTTTACTCAAAATAGGGGTCTCTTCAAAAAAATTTGCCTTAATTGTATAGAATTTTTGTTTTTACGCTATATTCCAACGAAAAAAACTGATAAAATCCTGCCCACATCGTTTGTGTGAGCCAATAGAAAGCGCTTTTTTTAAATAACGATGCTTACTTTCGGTTGTGTCTCACCGAAATCAACACAAATTATTCATTGACAAAAGTATAAAAAATCGGCATATTCTACGCCCTTATTTTGTCATAATCATCTAACAGAAATTTTAGGAGTTTGACCTTGGCTAATATCAAGTCAGCAAAAAAACGCGCGGTTCAATCTGAAAAACGCCGCCAACACAACGCAAGCCAACGCTCTATGATGCGTACTTACATCAAAAAAGTATATGCTCAAGTAGCAGCAGGTGAAAAAGCAGCAGCTGAAGCAGCATTCGTTGAAATGCAAAAAGTTGTTGACCGTATGGCTTCTAAAGGCTTAATCCACGCTAACAAAGCAGCAAACCACAAAGCTAAATTAGCTGCTCAAATCAAAAAATTAGCGTAATTAAAGCACTAAAACAGCTTAAAAATAAAACCGCACTTTGGTGCGGTTTTTGTTTGTCTTAAACCGTCCTACCACAAACGTCTGATAACAAGCTTGCATTCCCCCCTTTAACCTGTAAACTACCCCACAACTTAAAAATTAATCATAAAATAAACAATAAATGACCAAAAAATCTTTTAAAAAAGCGGATCCAAATTATCAAAAAGAATTAGCCAAATACGGTAATCCGATCCCAAGCAGAGACTACATTCTGCAAATTATCCGTGAAAATAATGCCCCGATGAGTCGGGAAGAAATTCTGACCGCACTTTCAATTAAAAGTGACGAACAACAAGAAGCCATGCGTCGCCGCTTGCGCGCCATGGAAAATGATGGACAGTTAGTTTTCACTAAACGTAAACGCTATGCCTTGCCTGAAAAATTGGATTTATTCAAAGGCATGGTCATTGGCCATCGCGAAGGCTATGGCTTTTTACAAGTCGAAGGCAAAAAAGAGGATCTCTTTATTCCTAATCACCAAATGCAGCGCGTAATGCATGGTGATTTTGTATTGGCGCAACCTGCTGGCTTGGATCGTCGTGGACGCCGTGAAGTCCGTATTGTTCGTGTACTTGAAAGTCGCAAAAAACAAATTGTCGGCCGTTTCTTCTTAGAAAATGGTTTTAGCTATGTTGTACCTGATGATAGTCGTATCGGACGAGATATTTTAGTCCCTAATGAACACCGCAATGGTGCAAGAATGGGGCAAGTTGTCGTGGTTGAATTGCAAGAACGATCTGCCTCCTTCACTCAACCTATTGGTATTATTACCGAAATTCTTGGTGACAATATGGCAAAAGGGATGGAAGTGGAGATCGCCCTTCGTAATCATGACATTCCTCACCAATTCCCAAGTGCGGTCGAAAAATACGTTAAAAAATTCACGGAAGAAGTGCCTGAAGAAGCGAAAAAAGGTCGTGTGGATTTACGCAATCTGCCACTTGTTACCATTGATGGCGAAGATGCACGCGATTTTGATGATGCCGTATATTGCGAAAAAAGCGGTAAAGGCTGGAAACTTTGGGTGGCAATTGCCGATGTCAGCTACTATGTGCGTTTACGTTCGGCATTAGACACGGAAGCTTATAACCGAGGTAACTCCGTTTACTTTCCAAATCGTGTTGTGCCAATGCTGCCTGAGATTTTATCCAACGGATTGTGTTCACTAAATCCACAAGTTGATCGCTTGTGTATGGTGTGTGAAATGCACATTTCTGCAAAAGGTAAACTTACGGACTACCGTTTTTATGAAGCGGTAATGAATTCTCATGCACGCTTAACCTATACGAAAGTCGCCGCAATTTTAGATGGCGATGAGGAACTCCGCACGCGTTATCAAGGACTTGTTCCACATTTAGAAGAATTGCATCATCTCTATCAAGCGTTGCTCAATGCCCGAAAACAACGTGGTGCTATCGATTTTGAAACCATTGAAACCAAATTTATTTTCAATGCCATGGGACGAATTGATCGCATTGAGCCTGTTGTGCGAAATGATGCCCATAAAATCATTGAAGAATGCATGATTCTTGCAAATATTGCAGCGGCAAACTTTATGGAAAAACATAAAGAGCCAGCACTCTATCGTATTCATGCCGCTCCGAGTGAAGAAAAACTGACGTCTTTCCGTGCATTCTTAAGTGAATGTGGTTTAAGCCTTGAAGGTGGCATGAAACCGACCACAAAAGATTATGCGAAATTGTTAGAGCAAGTGAAAGATCGTCCGGATCACGAACTCATTCAAACCATGTTGCTCCGTTCATTAAGCCAAGCGGTTTATCATGCGGATAATATCGGTCACTTTGGTTTGGCGTTAGAGGAATATGCACACTTTACTTCCCCGATTCGTCGTTATCCGGATTTAACCCTTCACCGTGGAATTAAATATTTATTAGTAAAAGAAAAAGGCGCTAAACGTAAAACCACAGATACTGGCGGCTATCATTATTCTTTTGATGAAATGGATTTATTAGGTGATCACTGCTCGATGACCGAACGCCGTGCAGATGATGCCACTCGCGAAGTAGCAGATTGGCTGAAATGTGAATATATGCAAGATCACGTGGGTGCTGAATTTAGCGGAGTGATCTCATCTGTAACAGGCTTTGGCTTATTCGTACGTTTAGATGATTTATTCATTGACGGTTTAGTCCATATTTCCACTTTAGATAACGACTACTATCAATTTGATGCGACCAAACAACGTTTAATCGGCGAAAATAGTGGTATGATTTATCGCCTTGGCGATAAAGTCAAAATTCGCGTGGTCGCCGTTCATCTAGAACAAAAAATGGTCGATTTCAGTTTAGTCGAAAGTGCCAGAAAACCACGTCGTGTGGGAAAAACAGCGAAACAAAAAGCGAAAAAAGTCTTTAAGGAACTGCCACCTAAAGCGTCAAAAAAACGTAAAAGTGCGGTCAAAAATAAAGATGTTTCTAAGAAACCAACTAGAAAACGGAAGAAATAATAAATAAGAGAACGCTATGTCAGAAAATATCTATGGTATCCATGCTGTAAACAGCATTTTAGCAAATAGCCCAGAACGTTTAATTGAAGTTTTTGTACTGAAAGGCCGTGAAGATAAACGTCTACAACCCTTACTTAATGAGCTCTATGCTTTAGGTATTGCGGTGCAATTTGTAAACCGTCAAACATTAGATAAAAAATCCAACGGTGAAGTGCATCAAGGTGTGATTGCTCGCGTGCAAGAAGCGAAAGAGCTAAATGAACATGATTTGGATGAACTTCTTACTCATAAACAAAATCCACTTTTATTGGTACTTGATGGTGTGACGGATCCTCATAACCTGGGTGCCTGTTTACGTACTGCGGATGCTGCCGGTGTGAGCGCTGTTATCGTACCAAAAGATAAATCCGCTCAACTCACTTCTATTGCACGTAAAGTGGCTTGCGGTGCTGCAGAGACTGTGCCATTAATTCGCGTCACTAACTTAGCGCGTACTTTACGAGATCTACAACAAAACCATAATATTTGGGTAGTGGGTACAGCTGGTGAAGCAACAGAAACCATTTACCAAAGTAAACTTACGGGTTCTCTTGCCTTAGTGATGGGAGCGGAAGGTGAAGGCATGCGTCGCCTTACTCGTGAACATTGTGATCAACTAATTAGTATTCCAATGGCGGGATCAGTGTCATCTCTGAATGTTTCTGTTGCGACTGGCGTATGTTTATTTGAAATTGTGAGACAACGTCTTGCCGACTAAAAACGCGTGAAAAAATGACCGCACTTGATATAAAAAAATGCCGACAAATCATTGTCGGCATTTTTGTTATTTTGAAATGGTTTTCCCTAATAGTATGGAGAACACTAAAGTACACAATGCAGGCACCAACCAAGCTAATCCTTGTGAGTAAAGCGGGAAATGAATCATGACTTGATGCAACCCTTCAGGCAAAATATCTAAGTTTTTCAAACTATCAACCAAACTAAAACAAACCGTTACAAAGATGGTGACGTAATAGCTCAATCGAATAGAAGGCAATTTATTACGCACAAGCTGTAAAACCACTAACATGATCGCCATTGGGTAATAAACAACAAGGCTGGAATTGTCACTCGGAGTAATTTTGTTAAGCCATATTGTGAAATAATTGTCGTCATGGCGGTGAAGAAGACAATCCAAAATGGATAAGAAAAACGTGTCGAAAACTTGGAGAAGTAATCACCACAAGCACTGGTTACGCCCACTAATGTGGTTAAGCTTGCTAAAGTAATAATACCCGCCATAATCCAGGTTCCCGCCGTGCCGAATAAACTATTCACATAACGAGAGAAAATTTGTCCACCATTTGTTGCACCTTGTGCCACAGCATCAGAAGTCGCCCCTAAATAGAATAAGGCAAAATATAAACAACCTAATAAAATGACAGAAACAAAGCCCGCTGAAATCGTATATTGAACAATCTTTTGTGGATTGGTCACATTTTTTGCAGACAACGCCCGTGCAACAATGCCACCAAAGGCAATCGCCGCCAGTACATCCATCGTTTGATAACCACTAATTAATCCTGTAGTTAATGCTGAATTCTCGGCATACGCCTGCGATGGGGCAACAATGTCAGAAAGAGGTGAAACAAAAACCGTGATCCCAACAACGAGTAATAATACCAACAATGCTGGCGTCATCACTTCACCCACCGTTGAAATAATGGTACTTGGGCGAATCATAAATCCCATGGCGATAATATTAAAAATCACAGAGAAAATAAGACGAGTCGTCGCACTATCTTCAACGAGCCCCAATGGTAACCATGCCATTTCATAAGCAACATTGGTAATTCGAGGCATTGCAAAGGTTGAACCGATGACTAAATAAAGAATGGTTAAAAAGGATACGCCTGCCCACTTGGGTAAATCCTTAGTCAGTTCTTCGCCACGTCCTAACACTGACACAACAACCAATGTAATAAATGGCATGAGTACACCTGTTATCACAAACCCTAGCGAAGCCGTTGCCCAATGGTTACCTGCTGAATACCCCTCCATCGGTGGAAAAATAATATTTCCCGCGCCTAAAAATAAAGCAAAAATCATCATACCTAGTACGATGATGTCTTTTTTTGAAAACATAAGTATTCTCGAATAAATAAACTTTAAGAATTTTACTATTAAATTGTTTTTTATTCCAAAAATGAAAATAAATTCTGTGAAATAGATCACGAACTCTATCACATCCCAATTAAATCACACATTATCCATAGCCTATTTTCCAAAAATCAGTAAATTTGTGATAGTATCCAGCCTTTATTATTACTTTTTTAGGAGAGAATGAATGAATAAACTGAGTTTGATTCAACAAATTCAGCGTTTTTTCAAATTGGAATCAGCTGGCGGAATTTTATTACTTTTTTCAGCGGTAATCGCAATACTATTAGCCAATTCACCGCTCAATCAAAACTATAACGACTTTTTAAACTTACCAGTCAGCATTCAAGTAGGGACTTTTTCTATCGATAAAACCTTAATTCACTGGATCAATGATGGTTTTATGGCGGTATTCTTTGTTTTAGTGGGAATGGAAGTCAAAAGAGAATTATTTGAGGGTTCCCTTTCAAGCTATCAACAAGCGGTTTTCCCTGCTATTGCTGCCGTTGGCGGAATGGTTATTCCTGCCTTGGTTTATATTTTTATTGCACAACAAGATCCTACTTTAGCCGATGGCTGGGCAATCCCAATGGCGACAGACATTGCCTTTGCACTGGGCATCATGGCGTTATTAAGTAAACAAGTGCCACTCCCACTAAAAATCTTTTTACTTGCTTTAGCCATCATTGATGACTTAGGTGCAATTGTCGTGATTGCACTCTTCTTCTCCCATGGATTAAGCGTGCAAGCACTCGTCTTTGCTGCCATTGCAATTGCTGTACTTATTGCATTAAATCGCTTTAAAGTGACCGCACTTTGTGCCTATATGGTGGTGGGAACAATCTTGTGGGCTTCTGTATTAAAATCGGGCGTACATGCTACTCTTGCAGGCGTTATCATCGGGTTTTGTATTCCATTGAAAGGCAAAAATGGCGAAACGCCGTTACATGACTTTGAACATATTCTTGCGCCTTGGTCATCCTTTGTTATTCTGCCATTATTCGCATTTGCCAATGCGGGGGTAAGTTTTGATGGTATCGACTCAAGCATGCTTTCATCACCATTATTATTTGCGATTTCTTTAGGCTTAATTATTGGAAAACCACTCGGCGTATTTGGTTTCAGCTACCTTTCCGTAAAACTAGGCATAGCAAAACTTCCGCAAGGCATCAACTTCAAACAAATTTTTGCCGTAGCGATTTTATGTGGTATCGGTTTCACCATGTCAATGTTCTTAGCAAGCCTGGCCTTCAATGCTGATGCCGGTGAAAGCATTAATGCCCTTTCTCGATTAGGGATCTTATTAGGCTCCACGGTTTCTGCGATTATGGGGTATATGGCGTTAAAAGCCACAACAAGGTTACCGAAATAATCACGTCTTAATAAAAAATCCTTTGCCACTTTAGCAAAGGATTTTCTTTTTTATTTACACAACTATAACAAAATCCCGCTCTCTGCTTTGGTAAAATTCATTACAAACAAGCTCTTATAAGTGCGAACATGATATTCACCGGTTAGAACGCGACGGGTAAACGAATGGTAACTTTCCATGCTTTCAGCGTGAATAAGCAGCATAAAATCATAATCGCCAGAAATTTCATAACAGCTCACCACATCGGTTTCTTGTCGCATTTTCCGTTCAAATAATTCTTGAAAGCGGGAATGTTGGTTGTCCATTTCCACCATCACAAAAACACTAATACCTCTGCCCACTGCCTTTGGCGATACCACCGCCACTTGTTTGGTAATAACCCCTTTTTCTGTCAGTAATTGAATTCGACGCTGACAGGTTGCCACCGAGCTATGCACTTTTTCAGCGAGCTCTTTTAATGGCAAAGTCGCATCTTGTTGGAGGATATTTAAAATATCCCGATCTAATTTATCTAATTGCATGTTTACACCTTGAAAATAAATGCAAAATAACGCTCAAATTTGAGAAAAATAATCATCAATAATTCTATATTGAGAAAATTTACCACGCCAGACTTTTATAATGACGTTATCAAACCTAAGGAAATATAAAAATGGCTCAAGGTATTTTTCTCGGCATCATCTCGCAATTTTTATTTGGATTGCTCTATCTATTCAGCTTATGGCTACAGCCGCTTAACGGTACGGATGTGTTTGCGTGGCGAATGGTGATGATGGTATTTGGGTTGTTTTTGATTATCTTCCCAACCGTAGGTTGTCGTTCGTTATCAAAATTAGTCAATGAAACCTTAGGCAAAGACAAAAAACGTTGGATGTTGTTTTTGCTCGGCACGCTCAATGCCGGCAGTCAATTTTGGTTATTTATGTGGGCGCCAGTTAATGGCGAGGGTGTAAACATTGCCATGGGGTATTTCTTATTCCCATTAGTGATGGCATTACTGGGACGCATTTGGCTGAAAGAAACCCTTTCCACCATTCAAGTTATCGCTTTATGTATTGCTGCCTGCGGTGTGGCGCATGAATTGTGGCGTAATCAAACCTTTTCATGGAGCAGTCTTTGGGTGTGCTTAGTTTATCCCTATTATTATTTAAGCCGTAAAGCCATGAAGATCCCCGCATTGCAAGGGATCACACTTGATGTGTGCTTCATTGCTGTTCCTTGCCTCATTTATTTGATCATACAAGAACAGCAATTTTCTTTTGTAATCAGTGAAAGCCGATATTGGTATTTATTGCCTGCATTAGGTTTAGTGAGTGCAATCGGTTTGTCTGCCAATTTAAAATCAAATCAACAAATTCCGGTCAGTGTGTTCGCCGTGCTCAGTTATCTCGAGCCGACATTGCTCTTTTTAATTGCGATATTTTGGCTCAACACACAAGTTTCCCTTTCCGATTACTTTACTTATGTACCGATTTGGACCAGTTTGATTTTGCTTGGCATAAATGGCTTAAGGATAAAACATCATTAAAATTGACCGCACTTTGATATCAACAAGTGCAGTCATTCTTGAAATAATTCTAATTTACGTTCACAATGAACGAACATTCATATTTTATAGACTGAAGCCTTTTTTACTTCAGCATTTTCTCATAAGGCTCGCATTATGTCCGATCAACAAACAGATACACAAACTTCCTCAAATAATAAATCTCAACAACGTAAAAAAGGGCTTTCCATTTTTATTCTTTTGCTTCTTCTGATTGCAATCGGTTCTGCGGCTTATTGGTTTTTCTTTATTAAAGGCTTTGAAGAAACTGAAGATGCCTATGTGAGCGGCAATCAGGTGATGGTATCAGCGCAGGTAGCGGGGAATATTTCGAAAATTAATGTCGATAATATGGATCCCGTACAGGCAGGCGATGTGTTATTAGAGTTAGATGACACCAATACCAAATTGAGCTTCGAGCAAGCTAAAAGCAATTTAGCCAATGCCGTTCGCCAAATTTCTCAACTGAATTACACCGTAAAACAATTGAAATCTGCTGTTCGAGCGAATGAAATTACCCTTGCTCAAGCACAAGGAAATTTAAACCGTCGAGTTCAATTGGTGAAAGATGGCGCAATAGATAAAGAATCTTTCCAACACGCCAAAGAAGCGGTTGAACTGGCGAAAGCAAACTTAACGACCTCACAAAACCAACTTGAAGCGAATCAAGCCTTATTGTTAGACGGCCCTTTAAGTGAACAACCACAAATTCAAAGTGCGGTCAGTAATTTGAAACAAGCTTGGCTAAATTTAGAACGCACAAAAATCCGCAGTCCAATTAAAGGTTATGTGGCTCGCCGCAATGCGCAAGTAGGACAGGCGGTGTCTGTTGGTGGCGCATTAATGGCAGTGGTCACTACCGATCAAATGTGGTTAGACGCCAACTTCAAAGAAACACAATTAACCCATATGCGAATTGGTCAGCCAGTTGAAATTCATTTCGACCTTTATGGAAAAGATAAAACCTTTAATGGAAAAGTGGTGGGAATCGAAATGGGTACGGGAAGCGCATTCTCATTATTGCCTACTCAAAATGCGACAGGCAACTGGATCAAAGTGGTGCAACGTGTGCCTGTACGAATTCAATTAGATCCGCAACAGCTTGCTGAAAACCCATTACGCATTGGGCTTTCTGCTACCGTAAAAGTAAACGTAACCGATAGCCAAGGCGAAACCTTGCGTGACCAAGCGCCCGCCACAACGCTATATTCCACCAATGTGCTGCAATATGATGAAAGTGTGGTCAATAATTTGATCGAATCTATTATTCGTGACAATAGCTATTAGGTTATGTTATGCCGCAATCTCATTTCAAACCACTGAAAGGCGGTGCGCTAGCGATGCTCACATTGGTGCTTTCGTTAGCCACTTTTATGCTCGTGTTAGACTCTACCATCGCCAACGTAGCCATTCCAACCATTGCTGGTGATTTAGGTGCCTCGTCCAGCCAAGGTACATGGGTCATCACTTCGTTCGGTGTGGCAAATGCTATTTCAATTCCGATCACAGGCTGGCTGGCAAAACGTTTTGGTGAAGTGCGGTTATTTTTAGTCTCAACATTATTGTTCGTACTGGCTTCTTGGCTTTGTGGCATTTCACACAGTTTAGAAATGTTGATCGTTTTTCGTGTCCTTCAAGGTGCTGTTGCTGGCCCAATCATCCCTCTTTCTCAAAGTTTATTATTAAATAACTACCCTCCTGAAAAACGCGGAATGGCATTGGCTTTTTGGTCAATGACAATCGTGGTCGCCCCGATTTGCGGTCCAATCTTAGGCGGTTGGATCAGTGATAATATTCATTGGGGTTGGATTTTCTTTATTAATGTTCCGATTGGGCTAGCCGTTGTCTTAATCAGTTGGAAACTTTTAGAAGGCCGAGAAAGCAGAATTTCTCATCAACCAGTTAATACTGTTGGGCTGATTTTGTTAGCACTAGGTGTAGGTGCATTGCAATTAATGCTGGATCAAGGCCGCGAGCTAGATTGGTTTAATTCTACTGAAATTGTGGTACTTACTATTATCGCAGCGGTAGGTTTAATCGCCTTAATCATTTGGGAACTGACTGACGACAATCCGGTTGTGGATGTCTCCTTATTTAAATCCCGAAATTTCACCGTAGGTTGTGTTTCAACCAGCCTTGCTTTCTTGGTATATTCAGGGACGGTCGTGCTTATCCCGCTTCTGCTCCAACAGGTTTACAACTATACAGCAACATGGGCGGGACTTGCGGCAGCTCCAGTAGGATTATTACCGATTCTACTTGCACCGATTATAGGGAAATTCGGCAATAAAATTGATATGCGGATTTTAATCACCATCAGTTTTATGGTTTATGCGCTGACCTTTTATTGGCGAGCTGTGACCTTTGAACCTGAAATGACCTTTATGGATGTGGCATTACCGCAATTTGTGCAAGGCTTAGCCGTTGCTTGTTTCTTTATGCCGCTGACAACCATTACGCTTTCTGGTTTACCGCCCGAAAAAATGGCTTCGGCATCGAGCTTATTTAATTTTCTCCGAACTCTTGCCGGCTCAATAGGCACATCACTTACTACTTTTATTTGGTATAACCGCGAAGCCGTGCATCACACGCAACTCACGGAAGTCATTAATCCATACAATCCGATTTCCCAACAATTCTTCCAAACTATGGGGAGTTTTGGTTTAAGTGAAGAACAAACGGCATCATATATTGCCAGACAAATCACTGCTCAAGGCTTTATTATTGGTGCTAACGAGATCTTCTTAGTCTCCGCGATAACGTTTATTTCCTTGGTTGTTCTCATTTGGTTTGCTAAACCACCTTTCAGCAGCAAGCATTAAATTAACTTTTAATTGAATTGGAGGTAAAAAAATGGCTAAATTTTGGATCGGTGTCGTATCAAAAGAACATGTTCTAAGAGGAGTTGAAGGCGGCTTCTGTCAAGTCTGCCACGGGAAAAAAGGACCACTTAACCGAATGAAAAAAGGAGACTACCTTTTATACTACAGTCCCAAGTATCAGTTAAATAGTCAAGAAAAGCTGCAAGCCTTTACAGCAGTAGGAAAGATCATCGATGACACCGCCTACCAAGTAGAAATGTTTGAAGGATTTTTTCCTTTCAGACGAGATGTCAGCTACTATCAACCTATCAGAGACTGTCTTATTGAACAGGTTAGACTACACCCTGAATGGCATCAATATGCCTCTCAACTCCGATACGGACATTTCAAAATTTCGAAAGACTTCTTTCTTTATGTTTTTGAACAAATGAAGCTTGACAATCCTGTAGAAACATAGGGCATCTCGATGCACAGAAAAATGGTTAGAAGCGGTGAAACAAGTTACGCCATACATCATTTGAAAATAACAGAAAACACCATCTGAAAAACTCTTTATTATTCCTCAATATACGAACAATAAAGCCCATTTTTAGGAATATATTTTATAAGTTCCCCATAAAATAAACGCACTTTTAGTAATTTTAAAAGCACGGCTAACTTTATTCATGCTTTACGTAAAACGTCATCTCTTCTAGAGATTTATTTGCTGTTTCAGGAATGAAGTATTTCACCATAAAGAACGAACCAATACAGCAAACTCCATAGAATAAGTAGGTTGGAGCTAGCCCTAAATATTTTAGCATTGGCGGAAAAATCCAAGTGACAATCACGTTACCGATCCAGTTTGCACAAGTTGCAATTCCTAATCCAGTAGTACGAATTCTATTTGGGAAGATCTCACCTAGAATAACCCATAATGCGGGTCCCCATGTACAACAGAAGAAAATATAGAAAATATGAGCACTAATTAATGCACTCCATGAAAGCACTGGTGATAAGACAAGTGTTTCGGAAGACTGATCGGCACTCATAAAAATAAATCCCGTAATCCAAAGGGAAACCCCCATACCAATAGAACCAATTAATAATAATTTGCGACGACCTAGTTTATCAATATAAAGCATCCCTACAATCGTCATTAACACGCCAATAATAGTTGTGCCAATTGGAACTGCAAAAGATAAACCTTGTGAAAAACCCACCGCACTCCAAAGTGAAGAGGCATAATACAGAATAATATTAATGCCAGTGAACTGTGCAACAAAAGCAAGACTGATCGCCAACCAAACGACTGGTACAAATAAGGTTTTGCTTGATAAAACATTTTTTATCGAAACAACGTCATTCGGATTGCCCAAACTAATTTTAATTTGTTCTAATTTTAAATCAGGATTTGCCTCGTTAGTGTATTTCACTAATACATTTCTTGCTTCATCAAGTCTATTTTTACTGACTAAATAACGTGGTGATTCTGGCAGTTTAAGTGCCATAATACCATATAGCACCGCAGGAAATACCTCAACTAATAACATCCAACGCCATGCAAGTAAGCCGCCCCATAAAGGTGCATTAGGGGAATTATCGATATTCGCTAACACATAATTTGAAATAAAAGAAACGAGCAGACCAATTGCGATAGCTAATTGTTGCAGGCTACCCAAACGTCCACGTAAGTGGGCAGGAGAGACCTCTGCAATGTATGCAGGAGCAATAACCGCTGCAATCCCTACACCCAATCCTCCAACTAAACGCCAAAAGGAAAAATCCCATAGGTTAAAAGCGAATGCAGAACCTATCGCTGAAAGAGAAAATAATACAGAAGCAATAAGCATCACTTTCACTCGACCCAACTTAATTGCTGCAATCCCGGCATACCATGCACCAATTGCAGAACCAATCAATACGGATGCAACTGCGAAACCTAATTCACCTGCCGTTAAGCCAAAGCCGAATTCAGGGCTTTTGATTGACTCAACAGTACCACTGATCACCGCTGTGTCAAAACCAAACAAAAAGCCTCCTAATGCGGCAATAACAGAAATATAAATAACTGCACTTTTCATCTTAAACTCCTTGTTGTCCCAACCATTCAAAAATGGAATTTTGTCCTGATGTTAATTGGTTGTCGTAAAGAGGTAAAAAGACACAATGTGGATCGATAACTTTTCCCTCTATGACAACCTTTCCATAAAGCGTAAACATTGCTTGTGTAGATTTTTCATTGTAGATTTGTTCAAGAAAATTAAGGCTATTTTCAATCGGTACGACTTCATCTAAGGCACTATGAATAAGCCATATTTTTTTATTCTTTAAACGATGTAATTTTTCTAGAGAAGGAAGTTTCGCAGGGCAAGCAATTAGAGCTGCAGCAAATAAATCGGGTGCATCAGAAAAAAGCCGTAATCCTTGGTATCCTCCCATTGAACCGCCAACAATATAAACACGTTTGGGATCAATATCTTGATGCCTAATCAAAGCATCTTGGATTAAAGCTAATAAATCAGCGGTGTAATCTCGTTCACCATAATAATATTGACCATTTAATAGAAATTTATCTACCCAAAAACTAGGACATTGAGGAGCAAGAATATAAGGATAATCCAGCATATCTTGGTGTAATTGGTTTACGAAAGTCACCGCCATTTTATCGGCGAGAATATTGCTCTGATTATTTCCCCCCTCACCTGCACCGTGCAAACAAATAATTAATGGATGTAATTGAAAAGAAGCCTTAGGTTGGTAGAAACTACAAGTGAGATCTTGATAAGTAAAATGAGTGAAACCTTGGATATCAAGGCAAAGAATCGGCAAAATATGACATTGCGATACTGAAATATGAAGCGATTGATCAAATTCAATTTTTAGCTGTAATTCCGACCGCACTTGAGTAAATCGTTCAACATCAAAATGTAGTAATTTTGTGGTAAGACAATGTACATCTGGTTGAATAAACAATGTAAAATTATTCGAATCATTTTTATGGCAGGCATTAAAGTCTAGTTTTACCCATCGATGTTGAGTATTTAAACTCTTCACCCAAACTGAGACTTGCGAAATTGAGAGAACTGAAATTGCCCGATGAAAAGACAATTCAATACGCGTAAGCTGTGCGCCTAATACATTTACATTTGCAATAGGCTGACATTGACAACTAAATGGGTGAGAACATTCCATATTATCCCCCTTCGTTTATATGCTTAGGATAATAGCAATCTGTTCATTAACCTTCAATAATCGAATTAAAAACTAACCGCACTTTGATGATATTCAAAAGTGCGGTTAGTTTTTCTAGCCTTTTGCCAAGATATCTTTTAAAAATCTCGCAGTATGTGAACCTTTGACTTTGGCCACGTCTTCCGGTGTGCCTGTCGCGATGATTTGACCACCGCCACTGCCCCCTTCTGGACCAAGATCCACAATCCAGTCTGCGGTTTTGATCACATCTAAATTGTGTTCGATCACCACGATAGTATTGCCTTGATCGCGCAAGCGGTGTAACACTTCGAGAAGTTGTTTAATATCAGCAAAATGCAAGCCGGTTGTCGGTTCATCCAAAATATAAAGGGTTTTACCAGTATCGCGTTTTGAAAGCTCTGTCGCTAACTTAACGCGTTGCGCCTCACCACCTGAAAGTGTGGTAGAAGACTGACCTAAACGAATATAAGACAAGCCCACATCCATTAGGGTTTGCAATTTACGTGCAATCATTGGGATCGCATCAAAAAACTCGCGGGCTTCTTCCACCGTCATATCTAATACTTGGTGAATAGTTTTGCCTTTGTATCGGATTTCCAAGGTTTCACGGTTATAGCGTTTACCTTTACATTGATCACAAGGTACATACACATCCGGCAAGAAGTGCATTTCAACTTTCAGCACACCATCACCTTGGCACGCTTCACAACGACCACCACGCACGTTAAAGCTAAAACGTCCTGGGTTATAACCACGCGCACGTGCTTCTGGCACGCCCGCAAATAATTCACGAATTGGCGTGAATAAGCCTGTGTAAGTCGCTGGGTTAGAACGCGGTGTACGGCCTATTGGGCTTTGGTTAATATCGATCACTTTATCGAAATATTCTAAGCCTTCAATGGATTTATAAGGCGCAAAATCCGTTTTCTCCGCACGATTTAAAGCATTTTGAGCCAGTGGGAATAAGGTATCATTAATTAACGTTGATTTGCCTGAACCAGATACCCCCGTGATACAAGTAAATAATCCCACTGGAATTTCTAAATTCACGCCTTTCAGATTATTCCCTGTCGCGCCTTTTAATTTTAAAAGTTTGCTTTTATCAAGTACGGTTCGTTTTTTCGGAATTTCGATTTTTTCTTCACCCGATAAGAACTTACCTGTAATCGAATTTGGGTTTGCCATAATCTCTTTGGCTGTGCCTTGTGCGATCACTTGGCCACCATGCACACCCGCGCCAGGACCAATATCAATAATATGATCGGCTTCTCGAATGGCATCCTCATCATGTTCAACCACAATTACCGTGTTACCTAAATTACGCAAATGAATCAGCGTATTTAACAAACGTTCATTATCGCGTTGATGCAAACCGATAGAAGGCTCATCCAATACATACATGACGCCAACTAAGCCTGCACCAATCTGACTCGCAAGACGGATACGTTGCGCTTCACCACCCGAAAGGGTTTCGGCAGAACGAGAAAGGGAAAGATAATTCAAACCCACATTCACTAAGAATTCTAACCGTTCTCTGATCTCTTTCAGGATTTTTTCTGCAATTTGTGCTTTTTGCCCCGTTAAGGTGAGTCCTTGGAAAAACTCAAGGCTTTCACCAATGCTTTTCTCTGAAATTTGTGGCAAGTTAATATTACCGATATACACGTTACGAGCTTCTGGACGAAGACGCGAGCCACCACAATCTGCACAAGGGCGGTTGCTGATATTTTTCGCCAATTCTTCGCGCACAGACATAGATTCCGTTTCTTTGTAACGGCGCGCCATATTATTCAAAATCCCTTCAAAAGGATGTTTGCGGATCACTACATCGCCACGGTCGTTCATGTATTGGAATTCGATTTCTTCCTTGCCTGAACCGTGCATCACAATATCTTTAATTTTTTGTGGCAAATCTTCGTATGGCGTTTCAATATCAAATTTATAATGTTTCGCCAACGAGGTAAGCATTTGATAGTAATAGAAATTGCGACGATCCCAACCTTTCACCGCACCGCCCGCGAGAGAAATGCTTTCATTTTGCACCACACGGCTTTCATCAAAGAACTGCTGAACACCTAAACCATCACAAGTTGGACACGCCCCTGCCGGGTTATTAAATGAGAATAAGCGAGGCTCTAATTCTGGTACAGAATAGCCACAATGCGGACAAGCAAAGTTTGCTGAGAAAACCAACTCTTCAGCTTTAGGATCATCCATATCTACCACAACCGCTGTACCACCAGAAAGCTCCAAAGCCGTTTCAAAAGATTCCGCCAAACGTGTGGCTAAATCTGACCGCACTTTAAAGCGATCCACCACCACTTCAATGGTATGTTTTTTCTGTAAAGCAAGTTCAGGCGGATCAGATAAATCACAGATTTCACCATCAACTCTTGCGCGAATATAACCTTGTGCAGCCAAGCTATCTAACAGCTTAACATGCTCACCTTTACGGTTTTTCACCACAGGCGCAAGCAACATCATTTTGCTTTCTTCAGGCAAGCTTAGGACTTTATCCACCATTTGGCTGATGGTTTGTGCCGTTAATGGCACATCATGATCTGGACAACGCGGCTCCCCTACGCGAGCAAACAGCAAACGCAGGTAATCGTAAATTTCGGTGATCGTGCCCACGGTTGAACGCGGGTTATGAGACGTAGATTTTTGTTCAATAGAAATCGCCGGTGACAAGCCCTCAATCGAATCCACATCTGGTTTTTCCATCAAAGAAAGGAATTGACGCGCATAAGCTGAGAGCGATTCTACATAACGGCGCTGCCCTTCCGCATAAAGCGTATCAAATGCTAAAGAAGATTTGCCCGAACCGGACAAGCCTGTAATCACAATTAATTTATCGCGCGGAATGGTTAAATTGATGTTTTTGAGGTTGTGGGTTCTAGCCCCACGAATGTCGATAGTATCCATAAAAAAAGCGATTGTCTTAAGAAAATAAATTCAAAAATTGCGACCATTATCGCATATTTCAATATCTGTGCAAATATCCAGTTAATTTTTATGGATCTTTTGTTTCTTTTAAGGCAAAATAACCAAAATTTTTCACCTTATTTCTAAAATATAGAGGATTCTATGGCAGGTATTAATAAAGTAATCATCGTGGGTAACTTAGGTAACGATCCTGAAATCCGCACAATGCCAAATGGCGAAGCGGTAGCGAATATCAGCGTGGCAACAAGTGAAAGCTGGACAGATAAAAACACGGGTGAACGCCGTGAAGTGACCGAATGGCACCGTATCGTGTTATATCGTCGTTTAGCGGAGATTGCGGGTCAATACTTACGCAAAGGTTCACAAGTTTATGTTGAAGGTCGTTTAAAAACCCGCAAATGGCAAGATAACAATGGCCAAGATCGTTACACCACTGAAATCCAAGGTGATAACTTACAAATGTTAGGTGGTCGCAATCAAGAGATGGGCGGTTATGCACCTGCACAATCAGCACCACAACCAAGCTATCAATCTCGTCCAGCTCAATCTGCGCCAGCACCACAAGCTGAGCCGCCAATGGATGCGTTTGATGACAACATTCCATTCTAAATTGTATTGATACAAGATTATTACATAAGAAAAATCCCCTAAATTCTGAATCTAGGGGATCTTTGCTTTAAATAATATGTTGTTTATTTCAAACCTTTTTTAACCAAATCTTCATAACCGCCATGGTTGATTACATTGGTATAGCCTGCATTTTTCAACTCAGTGAGTGCGGCTTCGGCACGACGACCGCTACGGCAGTAAAGATTGATCGGTGCATCTTTATCTGAACCAAGCGCTTTAACACCTTCAATGATTTTATCATGTGGAATATTCACCGCATCTTGTAAATGGCCAGCATTAAATTCTTCGGCAGAACGTACATCAATCCAAACACCTTTTGCTTTTTCTGGTTGTACCATACTTTGTTTGGCTTGCGGGGTAACATCTGCATGAGCAACAAAAGAGGTGGTAATGGCAACCGCTGAAATTGCTGCTGCTAGTAATTTTTTCATCATTCAATCTCCATTAAATAGAAATAATATATTTACCTAAATAAATTTAGGGGTTATGTAAAACTAATAGTCATCATACGCCTAAATATAAAGATAATAAACTGTAAATGAAGTAAATTTTAAGTAAAATTTTCGTAAAATTTAACCGAACTTTGTAATATTTACCTTATTTAACACATCAATCTCTCTAAACCTCATTATTCATTATTTCTGATTAGTAAAAGATGTTGTTCATAAAGTAGTATTTTTCACACAAAGATTTAACCGTACAATCTACTCCATCAAATATTGAGGAGAAAATAATGAAAAAAATGCCTGTATTGTTTGTTGGACATGGTAGCCCGATGAACGTATTAGATAAAGAAAACCCGTTCAACCAGAATTTCAGCCTAATCACACAAAACGTTCCAAAACCAAAAGCCATTTTGATGATTTCCGCACATTGGTATAGCAGCCGTTTGCAGGTAACCTCTGGTGAACACCCTGAAATGATTTACGATTTCTACGGTTTTCCTGATGAGCTCAGTCAAGTGCAATATCCCGCACCCGGTTCACCTGAACTAGCGGAGCAAGTGCGGTCATTATTACAGCCGGAAAATGTCGAGCTAAACCCAACACGTGGTTTTGATCATGGTGCTTGGGCGGTATTGAAATATCTGTATCCCGATGCTGATATTCCCGTGGTGCAACTGAGCCTTAACCGTTTGCAATCGGCAGAGTGGCATTTCAACTTGGCGAAAAAATTATTTGCTTTGCGAGAACAAGGCGTGCTGATTATTGGCAGTGGCAACATTGTGCATAATCTAAGAGCGATAAGTTGGGAGCATATCGACCAAATCGGCGCGGGTTATGACTGGGCGTTTGCTTTCCGTGAAACGGTCAATCAGGCGATTGCGATACAAGATGATGAAACTTTGGTGCATTATGAACAGTTAGGCGAAAAAGCCGAGCTTTCTGTGCCAACACCAGATCATTATTTGCCGTTGCTGTACATCATGGCATTACGAGAACCGCAAGATGATATTACGTTTTTCAATGATAATTTGATTGCAGGATCTCTCAGCATGACGTCGGTTTTAGTGGGATAACATATTTGCAAAAAACATTTGGAAAACTGACCGCACTTTAAAAGAAAAAGGCCATCTGAAATCTAACATTCAGATGGCCTTTTTAATTGATTTAATTATTTCTTCGCAGGATCAACTTCGCTCACTGCTTTCTGAGATTTTTCATCCATTTCCACTTTAATATTATGGTCCACCACCACATTCATATTAATGGTGATGCCTTCCTTTGGTGTATCCAATTGAATGGTCGGCGTGCAAGCTGTAAGCGTGAACATTGCCACCCAAATAAAAAAGTGCGGTTGAAATTTAAAGTGTTTTATCATTTATCTTTGTCTAATTGTTTATAAAGTTTATATTGCAGATTTTGTTCAAATTGCGAGCCATAGTCAATCATATTCCACAATTCAAACATATTTTCTTGGTGCGTATAATTTAACGTTATCGGATTATTAGTTCGCTTGGTTGGATTAAATCCACTAATGCTCGCACGCAACGTCATTTGTCCTTTCGGATCGAGCGTCACAGTCGCATGGGAGTTCTTCAACTCCATTTCTTTTAATAAATCCACCAAAATATTCTCTGTCCAACCGCCTTTTTTCAGCCCTTTTATCATTTCATCGGTTAATTTGATGGATACATTTCCAACTTGTTCCAATGTGCCATTACAAATCAAACATTCCTTATGTCCGAACCAAAATGGCAGGGTCGCATTAGCACGGCCAGTTAAGGTTACTTGATTATATTGTGCCAAAGCTAACACTTGGGCTAAATCGATATTGGTAAAAGAAAGTGTCGCCATTTTACTTTGTGGGAAAGTGAGCTGAGATATCGTCAATTCACCATCAAATAAGGACACCTTAACATTTTTTAAGATAAGTGGATTTTTCATGGTATTCGGGTAACGACCAAATAAATCTAATTCCCCATTTGCGACAGAAAGCGCTCCATAGCGAATATTTTTAGTCGAAACATGAATTGGGTTGCCCGAAGCCACTTGTAATGCCTCGTTTTCATAATTCATTGGGAAACGAATATTCAAGCCATACACTTCACCATCTGGCATGGTGATTTTGCCGCCTTTCAGATTCAGCTCTCCGCCCATTTTCACGCCATTGGTATTAATCACGAATTTGCTCTGTCCTTTGATGCTCCCTTCATGAATTAACCAGTTCCATTTTTGTGGGAAGAGTGATTGGAATACTTTTGCGGATTGTTCTTTCCAACTAATTTCACCTGAAAGTACACTATTCTGATATACACCCAAAACATCTAAAGGTCCAAGCGAGCCCGCCTTTAAATCACCTGCAAAATTGAAGTTACTGATACTCTTACCATCAATGCCTAAGCCAAAAACAGGCGAAACAAAACGACCGCCATAAGCCAGTTCAATCCAATCAGTTTTCGCTTGTAACAAGCCTCGAATATGTTCTTCTTCATAATCCCAGCGGAGTCGATCTTTAAGTTCCAATGAAAGTGGCGCCATTTTTACCTCTTTCATTTTGACTTCTTTGGAATGAGCAGAAAGTTGATTTAATTCAATATGATCGGCTTCCCAAAATCCTTTACCTTCCATTTTGACTGGCGTATTTAAGGATTTCCAGTTTGCACTGCCATTGATAATCCAATCCCAACGGTTTGTCGCTTGTTTTTCCACCGACTGCAACTTATGTTCTTCATCTCGGAAGTCAAACACGGTTTTAATACCCGCAATAAACTCGTGGGCGTTTCCGTCTAATTTTAAATTGAGATTTTCAAACTGCGGGGTTGTGCCATTTAACGTTGCCTGCAAACGCCCTTCTAAGCCATAACGACCGATAATAATGTCATCTAACGGTAAACGAACATGTAATTTGGTGCCCTCTTGTTCGTTATCCATTTTAAAGACCGACCCCGGATAAAAATACACCACGGGATGCGTAAAAATTCCGCCAAAATGATAGGTTAAATTGGTAAAAGCCACCGTCGAGTTATAACGCAAATCCCCGCGTGTTTTCAGCTCAAAATCTAATTCGTTATTGTCATCGCCACCACCGATTTCACCGTTCTTTCCTGAAATCACGATCTCCCCTTTGCCCATTTCGCCAAAGGTTTGCAAGATCACGTTCATATCAATGCTTAACGGCAATAAGCCTTCTGCCGCACGGTGAATAGATAACCCAAGGAAACCTTTAATAGGTTGATAGCTGTCGAAGGTCCAATAAAATTTCCCCCATGAAATATCCAAACCGTCTTTGGTGAAGACGAAAGGCACATCCAACAACGGCGAATTTGCCGTTAAATCTTGGACATTTAACTGACCATCCGCACCTTGCCACGACACTTTTGCCTCGCCTTTGGTTACAGCAAGTTCTGGGTTATTCCAATTGAATAAAACATTTCCTTGTTGAGGAAGTTGAGAAAGATCAGGCTCAAAATTCGCAGTAAAATGAAGATTATAGGTTTTATCGCCTGATTGCTTGATATCAGTATTACCCGTCCATTGAAAGATTCCATCTCGTGGCGTAATAGTGGATTGGTGATGTAGCTCAAGCCCGTCATTATTCGCTTGGACTTCAAGTGCTAATTGGTTACCGTTATAGTTGGCATCTAACGCCCAATCAGCTGATAAAAAAGGCTGTAAAGCGGCTTGTCTTAGTGCGTCGGTATTTGTTAATTGAACGTGTTTAACTTTAACATCAGAAATAGGCAATGCCGCCCAAAGTGCGGTCAAATTTGGTGGTGTGTTTTCAGCGTTATCGCTTGGTAAATGAGTTAAACAATCATAATTCAAGCTAGCCTTTTCAATATCAAGACTATGCGTATTCCACCAAGTGAGTTGCGCATCATTGAGGTTTACGAGGGTACATTGGTCTGTTTTCACTTTTAGCTCTGGCAGCGTTAAACCTGTTGCTTCCCATTGCCAATCATCGGCTAATTCAATGTGATAATGCGGTGCTAAAAAATGATTTGCAAGTTGTTCCACACGTTTCGGGGTCGCAAAAACGCGTAATAAGCCAACGCTTACTACGATCAAGAGCAACAAAATAATCAAAGCCCACAGGCAACGCTTTCGCATAGATTCCCCAATTACGCGATTACTCAATAAATAGAGGCGTATTCTATCTTATCTCGCCCCAAATAGCTCAACCAACTTATCCCCAAAGAAATAAAATACTAATCCAAAGGCGACAATAATTAATCCGATAAATTTCGTGATATTTACTTCTCGAATCGGCATTCCGATAAGACCAAAATGATCGATAGTAGCTGCAGTAATTAATTGTCCGACGATGATAAAAAATAACATCGCGGTAATACCTAGCTTAGGTGCAAGCAAAACCGTTGTGAAGACGACGATTGCACCAAGTACCCCACCGATTAATTTCCACCAAGGTTGTGAAGGGATAGCAGACAAATTTCCCCATAAATCGGTTTTCACCCAAGCAATAAAAAAGAGAACGATTGTTCCCACGGCAAAAGAAATAAAGGTCGCGATCACCGCTTCGCCACTCATGGCTTTCGCGAGTTGTGTATTAATTGCCGATTGCGTGGCGAGTGCGACACCTGCCGCTAAGGCGATAATGAGATAAACAAAAAACATTGAAACTCCCAACAGAAAATTTGGCTTATTTTAACCTTTTCCTATTTGTCTTGTCGCGAAATGCTTTCCATTCTGAAAAAATAATCAAAAATCTACCGCACTTTGCATTTCATTTATAAATACCTCAAAAGTTGTAAGTCATCTTACCTGTTTATTTGATCTCGATCACCATTTGACTATTCTTGATTTGACGGTAATCTTCAAATCAATACACTTGACTCCATTTGAAGCAATCGTTTGCCTAACGTATTGAAAGCAAAATAGACTGATTTTATCAACTCAATGGGAGGAATATCCATGACCCACATTATCGTTGCAACGCACGGTAAGTTTTCTGAAGAAATCGTCAATTCCGCCGCTATGGTGTATGGCGAAGATGAAAACTGCCATGTCGTGACTTTCTTACCGGGTGAAGGCGGTGAGCATTTAATCGAGAAATATAATGCGATTATTGCCACGCTGCCTGAAAACGAACCGGTGCTCTTTCTGGTTGATTTATTTGGTGGTAGCCCCTATAACGCGGCAAGCCGAGTCGCCAGTGAAAGAAATAATACCGATATCGTCACTGGCATTAATCTACCGATGTTACTAGAAGTGCTCGATGCCAAAGATGGCGCCAGCTTAGATGAATTGGTAGAAACCGCGAAAGAAGTCGGGGTCGCTGCCGTAAAATCCTTCCGTCAACCTAAAGAAAGCAAGCCTGCTCCAACGCCAGCAGCCAAACCAGCTGAAGCACCAAAAACCGCTCCAAATCCAACCGCACTTTCTGGCAATATGAACATTTCCTTGTTGCGTATTGATAGCCGTTTGATCCACGGTCAAGTAGCAACCTCTTGGGCAAAAGCGGTGAAATGTGAAGCGATTTTTGCAGTAAATGATGATGTAGCGAATGATCCACTTCGTCGTGATTTATTACTTCAAATCGCCCCTGAACATTTGAAAGCTTATGTGATTCCTGTGGAAAAAGCGATTAAGGTGTATCACAACCCGAAATATGCAGGCAAAAACATTCTTTGGTTGGTAACCAACCCAACAGACATCCTGCGTTTAATCGAGGGTGGCGTGAAAATTGATAAGGTCAATGTGGGCGGTATGACCTATCGCGAAGGCGATAAACTTATTTCTCAAGCTGTTGCGGTCAACCCAACAGATGTCGCCGCATTTAAACAGCTTTTAGATAAAGGTGTGGAATTAAGCTTACAACAAGTGGCAAGCAGCCCGAAATCAATGCTCACGCACAAAGAGCTTGATGCAATTCAATTTTAATTACGAGGACAATTCATTATGACAACAATGGAAATTATTTTAGTCACGCTCGTTGCCGCCATTTGCGGTATGGGTAGTGTATTGGACGAACGTCAAACTCATCGTCCTTTAGTTGCTTGTACCCTAATCGGTTTAGTATTAGGTAATTTAGAAACCGGTATTATTGTCGGTGGTACCCTTGAATTAGTGGCATTAGGCTGGATGAACGTCGGTGCGGCAATGGCACCGGATGCAGCATTAGCCAGTGTGATTGCAACTATCCTCGTCATCAAAGGCGGCCAAGATAAAGGGAGCGCATTAGCGATTGCGATTCCAGTAGCGGCAGCAGGTCAAGTATTAACGATCTTCGTTCGTACTTTAACCATCTTCCTTCAACACAAAGCCGATGATTTTGCCGCAAAAGCGAACTTCCGTGGCATTGAATTCTGTCACTTCAGCGGTCTTGCATTACAAGCATTACGTGTGGCAATTCCAACCTTCTTCGTTGCGTTAGTGGCCGGTACAGATACGGTGACTGAAGCATTGAATGCCATTCCAGAAGTGGTCACTCGCGGTTTACAAATTGCCGGTGGCTTTATCGTAGTCGTCGGTTATGCAATGGTCATCAATATGATGCGTGCAGGCGCATTAATGCCATTCTTCTTCCTAGGCTTTGTAATCGCCTCTTTCACCAATTACAACCTTGTAGGTCTCGGTATTTTAGGCACATGCTTAGCGATGATTTACATTCAATTAAACCCACGTTTCCATCAATCTACTGCTCCACAAGCAGTTGCAAAACGTGAATTAGCTGACGATGAACTTGAAGGACTATAAGGAAGAAATTATGACTGAACAAACTAAAAAATCATTAACAAAAGGCGATATTCGTAGCACTTACTGGCGTTCAACTTTCTTGCTAGGTTCCTTCAACTTTGAACGTATGCAAGCAATGGGTTTCTGTGTATCGATGATCCCAGCCATTAAACGTCTTTACAGCAAAAAAGAAGATCAAGCGGCGGCATTAAAACGCCACTTAGAATTCTTCAACACCCAGCCTTGGGTAGCCTCATCTATCATCGGTGTAACCGCCGCGATGGAACAAGAACGCGCGAATGGCAACGATATTGATGACTCAGCAATCAGCGGGGTGAAAGTCGGTTTAATGGGACCATTAGCCGGTGTGGGTGACCCAATTTTCTGGGGAACATTACGTCCTGTACTAGCGGCACTTGGTGCGGGCTTAGCCATTACCGGTAACCTTTTAGGGCCATTGCTTTTCTTCATCGGTATTAACCTTTGCCGTGGGTTAACTCGTTGGTATGGTTTTAAATATGGTTATGAAAAAGGCACCACCATCGTTAACGATATGGGCGGTGGCCGCTTACAAAAATTGACGCAGGGGGCGTCTATCCTCGGTCTCTTTGTCATGGGCTCACTGGTATCGAAATGGACGAGTATCAACATTCCATTAGAACTTTCTCGCTATAAAAACCAAATGGGCGAAGAAGTGGTTACCACTGTGCAAAGCGTGTTAAATGACCTTCTCCCTGGCCTTGCAGCGTTAGGTTTAACCTTCTTATGTATGTATTTATTACGTAAAAAAATCAACGCTATGTACATCATCTTCGCCCTATTCGGCGTAGGTATTTTAGGCTATCATTTTGGTGTATTAGCCTAATACATTATGATATTGCCTTCCCTCTTTCACTTGAGGGAAGGCAAATTTTTAGCATGACATATAAATCCTATGAATCTGAAAGATCTCATTAAGCCACCACCAGCTGAAGGCTATATTAAAAATTCATCCAATTTAGTGACCGCACTTTTTATTCTGGCGGGCATTCTTTATTACCCCACTAATGGCTATGGTGCCGTCATCGCCTTAATTGCCGCGCTGATTGTATTAATCGGGCAAAAAATGCTGATTGCTCAAACCAATAAAGATTTCACAGAAATGCAATTAGCCGAAAAGCAATTCCAAGCAACCCAAAACAGCGATTATCTCCGCTTTATTGAAGCTCGAGCCACCCAAATGTTGCGCGACAACAAAGTGCTTTCCGAAAAAGGCAAAAAAGAGTTGGAGAGATTGCTGTCTGTCGTCAAAACACATTTAGCCTAGCGACACCAAAATAATCATAACTTTTGGCTATATGAAATAAGCTTTTCTTCTTTTTCTTACTAAATTTAGACAGGTATTATCAAGCGGAAATTTATGATTTATCCCTTAGGAGTAGTTTATGTCTCAATTTAAAATTCACACTATTGAATCAGCCCCTGAAGCAGCCCAAGAAGCCTTAAAAGCCGTACAAAATGCCAATGGGTTTATTCCAAATTTAATTGGTGTTCTCGCAAATGCCCCTACTGCACTTGAAACTTATCGCACAGTCGGTGGCATTAATGGTCGTAATAGCCTAACGGCAACAGAACGTGAAGTGGTGCAAATTACCGCTGCAGTAGTCAATGGGTGTGGTTTCTGTGTAGCAGGCCACACGAAGATCGCTTTAAAAGTGTTAAAACTTGAAGAAGAGCTTGTGAACCAAATTCGTGCAACTGCTCGTATTGAAAGTGATAAAAAACTCGATACTTTAGCGCGCTTCACTCTTGCCGTTATTTTGCAAAAAGCAAAATTAACGGAAGCACAACTTAAAGCGTTCTTTGATGCGGGTTATACCCACGAAAATGCCATTGATGTCATTTTAGGTGTCAGCCTCGCCACATTATGTAACTATGTGAACAACATCGCTGAAACGCCAATCAACCCTGAATTACAAGCATTTGCATAATCAAGCCAATATAAAAAGTGCGGTCCAAAATGACCGCACTTTTTTATTCCTTCACAAATTGTTTTATTTGATCTGAATTTAAATGGCCTGGCTGAACTTTGATAAGATTTAACTCCTTATCCAATAACAAATTAAACGGATAGCCTAATACATTGGCTCGTTTAATGATTTCACCATTTTCATCCAATAATACGGTGATATTTTTATAGTCCAAGCCTTTATACCAATTGATAAATTTTGAGCTATTTTGTTCGTTCTTTTGTCCTGGTGAGGCAATCGTAATCACATTAAAATCAAGATTCTTTTCTGCACTAAGATCATCAATTTCCGCTAAGCCCGCTAAGCAAATTGGACACCAAGATGCCCACATTTTGATATAAAGCGGTTTGCCTTCATATTGTGATAAGGTGACGGTTTGATTATCCAACGTTTTTAAAGAAACATCAGCTAAAGACACCTTCTCTTGAGCAAAGCTCAATGGACTTAAAAACAATAAAAGTGCGGTCAATATTTTTCTCATTTTGCCCTCTTATTTCACAAAAGGAATCAAATCACCATAACCTTGTTTTTCCATTTCATCTAATGGAATAAACTTAATTGATGCACTGTTGATGCAATAACGTAAACCACCTTTATCACGCGGACCATCATCAAACACATGGCCTAAATGGGCATGGCCACTGCGACTTAACACCTCAATGCGAGTCATATTAAAGCTATTATCTTTTTGATACTCCGCAACTTCAGCGGCAATCGGTTTAGTAAAACTTGGCCAACCACAACCCGATTCAAATTTATCTTTAGAAGAAAATAACGGTTCTCCCGTGGTGATATCCACATAAATACCAGGCGCGAAATTATCCCAATATTCGTTACTAAAAGAGCGTTCGGTATGTTTGCCTTGCGTCACATCATATTGAAGTGCGGTCAATTTTTGCTTTAATTCTGCATCACTTGGTTTTAGGTATTTTTTATCATCAATTAATGGCTCATCGGCTTTTTTGATGTCAATATGGCAATAACCATTCGGATTTTTCTTGAGATAATCCTGATGATACTCTTCCGCCTCCACATAATTTTTCAGCGGTTCTACTTCAATTTGAATCGGTTCTTGATATTTACTTTGTAAGGTTTTCAATGCCGCTTCAATAACGGCTTTATCTTGCTCATTTTGATAATAAATGCCCGTGCGATATTGTCTGCCACGATCATTGCCTTGCTTGTTAATACTGGTTGGATCGATAACACGGAAATAATATTGCAGTAATTTATCTAACGAAATTTTGTTTGGATCGTAAGTCACTTTCACGGTTTCTGCATGATCTGTCGCATGCAATAATTGGTAGTTCGTGGTATCGCCTTTTCCATTAGCATAACCCGAAACGGCATCAGTCACGCCTTTAATACGTTCCATATAAGCTTCTAGTCCCCAAAAACAGCCACCAGCAAGATAAATAATGCGTTGTTCTTGTTTGCTTTCCATTGTCATTTTTTGCTCCTTTGATAAAGTTGGATTATCAGCATACGTTAAACTACTTTGCAAACCGCCAAAAAGTGCGGTCAATATGAGAAATGTTTTTGTATATTTCATTTTCTTTCCTTATTATAGAAAAATCTTCAGCTTACATTTCATTAGACGAAGACAAACCCATTTTCTTACAAAATAAGGCAATTTTTTACCGCACGTTGTGCAAGGAACCCTTATGCCAAACATACATCTCCGCAACAATTATCAAAAAGCCATTGTTTGTATGGTATTAGCTTACATCAGCATTGCCTTAATGGGCGTCTTTGTAAAATACGCCTCTGATGAATTACCGTCCAGTGAAATTTTATTTTCTCGTTTCTTTATTGGCTTTGTTTTTCTCCTACCTTTTTTGATTAAAGATGGGGATTTCAAAGTCGATATGTCGCAATGGAAATTTCTCATTTTACGTAACCTCGCCGGCATTGCCAGTATGTTGTTAACCTTCTACGCGATTAAATATTTGCCGATTTCCATTGCGATTTTATTGATGAATACGTCCGCACTTTTTGTACCTTTACTGCTATTTTTCTTTAAGGTGAGAACGCCATTAAAAGTATTAGCTTGCAGTTTTATAGGGTTTGTTGGTGTATCCATCATTATGCTGACCAACGGCTCAATGAATATCAACCCTATCCACGTAGGCTATGCTTTAGGTGCAGCGGTCTTAGCTGCCATGGCATTTATCAGCTTACAAGAGCTCAATAAACACAATTCTCCTAAAAATATCGTGTTTTATTTCCACTTATTAGGCTCGATTTTATTGCCACTCTTTTTCATTGCGCAGTGGAAAATGCCAACATTACATGGATTTGCATTACTGCTTTTGGTGGGCGGATTCGGGCTTATTTTCCAATTATTACTCACTCGTGCCTTTAAATATGCCCCCGCCAATGTCATTACGCCTTTTGCTTTTACTGGCGTGATTTTCTCCAGCATCTGTGACTGGTTCTTCTGGGATAACGTACCAAGCCTAAATTTCTGGATTGGTTCATTAGTCATTATTGTTGCCGTCAGTTTGCTTGCTAGAATACGGGCGAAATAGAGAAATCCGACCAATATATAAAGTATAATTATTCTCAATAGCATTGTTTGTATGTATAATCAAACCACTTTTATTATTGAGGACACAACATGAAAAAATTATTAAAAACCACTTTAGCTTCCGCATTATTAATGGCATCCGCATTCGCTAGTGCCGTGACGGTTAAAGATGCCAAAGGTGAATTTACCCTTGATAAAACTCCAAACCGTGTTGTAGCGTTGGAATATTCTTTTGTGGATGCCTTAGCCCAAGTCGGTGTAAGCCCAGTAGGTGTGGCCGACGATAACAAAGTCGATCGTATTTTGCCGCAAGTACGCGAAAAAATTACTGCATGGCAATCCGTTGGCACGCGTTCTCAACCGAGTCTTGAAGTGATTGCTTCTCTCAAACCCGATTTAATTATTGCCGATCCTTCCCGTCACACAGCGGTGTTTGAAGAATTGAAAAAAATTGCGCCAACGGTGATGTTTGATTCCCGTCATGAAAGCTACCAAGAAAACCTTGAAACTGCGCAGAAAATTGGTGATTTAGTGGGTAAAAGTAGCGAAATGAAAGCAAAAATCAATGAACATAATGATTACATTGCCAACATTGCAAAAAATTTAGGTGTGCAAGGCAAAAAAGCCTCATTTGGTACTTCCCGAGAAGATAAATTTAATATCCAAAATGACAATGGCTATGTGGGTAGCTTCTTAACGACATTAGGCTTTGCGCCAACTAAACTCAATAGCGATCAAGCTTTCGTGGAAATCAACCTAGAACAATTAGTGATGGAAAAACCGGAATACTTGTTCATTGCCCATTATCGTGATGAAAGCATTGCCCGGAAATGGGAAGCCGAGCCACTTTGGAAAGCGATTCCTGCCGTAAAAGCAAATCATGTTTACAGCGTTGACTCGGATATGTGGGCCCGTGGTCGTGGCTTAGAAGCGAGCAAAATTATGGCAAAACAAATTGAAGGTTTCGTGAAACAAAAATAATGATGAAGTCCACTTTCCGTTGGGGACTTCCCCTTATCATTCTGGCTTTCCTATTATGGGGAAGCCTGTTTTTGTATTATCCCATCGAAATTCGACCGCTTGCAGCGTTACAAGCATTTCTCCCCGATGGCGATGAAATTGCAAAAATTACGGTAACCGATTTACGCCTACCGCGCGCATTAGTTGGCATGATTTTAGGTGCCAATCTTGCAGTGGCGGGAGCGTTGTTACAAACCATTACGCGCAATCCTCTTGCCTCCCCTACGCTACTCAGCGTGAACTCGGGTGCTAGTCTTGCAATGGTAACCGCCAGTGCGTTTAGCCCCTTGATTCTTTCTGGTTATAGCATTGCCTTAGTGGCTAGTATCGGTGGCGGTCTGAGTTGGTTTGTGGTGATGCTGATCAGCAACGGATGGAAAGATAATAGTGGAGATCGTAGCCGAGTGATTTTAGCGGGGATTGCCGTATCACTACTTTGTGCCGCGCTCACGAAATTGGTGCTCATTATCGCGGAAGATCATGCCTTCGGTATTATGAGCTGGCTAGCTGGCGGCATTGCACATGCCCGTTGGAATGAATTATTGACGTTATTTCCGTTCTTTATTTTGACCGCACTTTTCTGCCTGCTTTTTGCCAGCCGTTTAAATTTACTCAATTTAAGCGATGAATCTGCGCGTTCGTTAGGCATCAATCTCTTCCGTTTACGCTGGTACGCTAACATCATGGCGTTATTGATTGTAGGTTCAAGCGTGAGTGTTGCTGGCCCAGTTGCCTTTATTGGCTTACTCGTGCCTCATCTGGCTCGTTACTGGATTGGCTATGACTTGCGAAAATCGCTCCCTATGGCGATGTTACTCGGTGCAATTTTAATGCTCGCTGCAGATACCATTGCCCGTGCGGTCAACTTCCCTAGTGAAGTGCCTGCTGGTGCGGTGCTTGCCTTAATCGGTGCGCCAGTCTTTGTATTATTTGCCAGAGGAAGACACTAATGCGAACCTCTCATGTATCTTTTCGTGCTATCAGCTTTTATGTCCTCACGCTTGGTCTAATGGTACTGCTCTTTGGGTTGAGTATTCGTCTCGGCACTTATACGCTTTCCTTTGAGGAAATTTGGGCGGCCTTTCAGCCTGATGATAAAAACTATTTTACCTTGATGGAATATCGCCTACCCCGTGCGGTATTAGCGATTTTATTAGGCGGCGCCTTAGCGATTTCTGGTGTGCTCGTACAAAGCGTGGTGCGTAATCCACTTGCCTCTCCCGATATTTTAGGGATTAACAATGCAGCGGGGTTAATTGCTGTTTCGGTATTGATGTTCTTGCCAAACTTAGCATTTTACTGGATGCCGATTTTTGCCTTTTTAGGTGGTGTGCTCTCTTTTGTCATTTTATGGATCGTGTGCGGTTTTAACTTCCGCCCTATCAAAATGGCAATCATTGGGGTAGCACTTTCCGCATTGTGGGCAGCCATTAGTCATTATTTGATGCTTACCAATCCGGTCGAGATCAATACGGCAATGTTATGGCTCACCGGTAGCCTGTGGGGGCGTAGCTGGTCTTATTTGAATGTGGTATTGCCATGGTTAGTGATATTACTGCCCTTGCCATTTATTTTCTGTCGCGATCTCGACACCCTTGGTTTAGGTGAAAACAAAGCCTCCACCTTGGGGGTGACCGTAAATAAAGTGCAAATTAGCGTTTTAGTGTTAGCAGTAGCCCTTTCCACTACAGCCGTAGCAATTTGCGGTCCAATAGCCTTTTTAGGCTTAGTTGCTCCACATCTTGCCCGTCGTTTAGTCGGTGGCAGACATCGTACCCTATTACCGGCAGCCTTGATTATTGGCGCCCTCTTATTACAACTTTCGGATATTTTGGCGCGGGTGATTGACCCACCAACTGAACTGCCCGCGGGTATTCTGACCGCGATTATCGGTGCGCCATATTTCTTCTACTTATTGATGAGAACTAAATAATGAGCATTGAAATCAATAATTTATCTTTAGGTTATCAAGATAAACTCGTCGTTAAAAATCTGTCACTAAAGTTCCCGAAAAATAAAGTGATTGCGTTAATTGGTCCAAATGGTTGTTGTAAATCCACCACATTAAAAGCAGTGGCTCGCTTGCTTAAACCAAAACAAGGCTCAATTACTCATAAAGGTCAGGATATTTGGCAAAAAAGCCCTAAAGAATACGCCCAAGAATTGGCTTTTCTCCCGCAGCAGCACTTGGTTCCCGAAGGCATTAAAGTACGCGAATTGATTGCTTACGGGCGCTCGCCTTACTTAAATCTTTGGGGCAAACTTAGCCAAAAAGATGAAGAATTGGTTAATTGGGCGATGGTGCAAACACAAACTACCGAACTCGCCGAACAGTTGGTTTCCGATTTATCCGGTGGTCAACAACAACGCGTCTTCTTAGCCATGACACTTGCGCAAGATGCTGAATTAGTGCTACTCGATGAGCCCACCACTTATCTGGACTTAAACCGCCAAGCTGAACTCATGGGCATGATGCGACAAATGCAACAAAACGGCAAAACCGTAATTACAGTGTTGCATGATCTCAACCAAGCCTGCCGTTATTGCGATCATTTAATCGTGATGAAAAAAGGTGCCGTAATGGCGCAAGGTACACCTGATGAGGTCATGACCGAAGAATTACTGAAGGATGTGTTTGACTTAGATGTCATTATTCACCGAGATCCCATTAGCAACACCCCAATGTTTATTTTAAAGTAATAAAAAATACTATCTTTCTAGACCTTAAATAGGTGTATTTTTATTTTTTATAGATAAGCTATTTGCATTTAAAATAAATCAATACAAATATATTTCAACAACTACTCCGACCAGATAAAGGAACTCTATACCATTATTCCTGTCTGAAATAGTAAGTTATTAGATAGATTAAATATTACTTATTGTTGTTGGAATAAAAAATGAAATCTCTATCCCAAGCATTTCAGGCGGTGCTATTGACAGGCGTGATAACCTCAGTAGCACCGTCAGTTTATGCTCAAAAATCAATTACGGATATTGAACGAGAAGAAATTATTATCTTTTCTAGGCAAGGAGATGCCCAGTTAAACCAAGCTATTCCTAGGCTTGAGACCCTATTTGACAAAACTCATGATGCAAAGGTTCGTGATGACTTAATAGCATTATATCTAAAAGTCAATAAATCAGATAAAGCACTTTCACTGTGTCAAAATTGTAAGCTTACTCAATTTTCCCAAAATGAATTAGAAAACTTGGGAAAAGCAGCTCGAAATGAAAAGCAATATAATCAAGCACTTACCTTTTATTTACAACTACAAAAACTCTACCCTAAAAACCCTAATGGATGGCTTGGTGCCGCGTTAGCTGCGACAGAAAATAAAAACTATGATGTGGCTAAACATGCATTAAATAGCTATAGAAAACACTTTGGGCTAGATAATGCCTACCTTGATGCTGAAAGTTACTTACTTGATTTTACTGAATCTGATATGGCTAAACTTGGTCGTTGGCAACGTCAATTAGAAAAGAATCCTAAAAATCTTACTTTAATGAAAGAGCTATATCGTTTAGCCTCAAAGTATAACGTTCAACCATTACGAGAAAAACTGCAAAACAGTTATCCAGAACAATTTAATTCTAAAGATATTATGTGGTTAGAACATGATAAGGTTATCGTTTCTGCAAAAAATGCCTCAACAATAACACAGCAAGAAAGATCATTTGATGAATTAACCGCACTTTTAGCAAAAATTAATCCTCAACACCTACTCTACCAACAGACATTACAAGATCGTTTTGTGGTGGGCGTTCGGCTAAATAAATTCAACGAAATTGATGATGACTTTCAATTATTGCAATCTCAGCCTAATACACCTGATTATTTAGAAGAAGCCTTTGGTGATTACTGGATGGCAAAAGGCTCGCCACATAAAGCTCTAAGCACTTATCAAAATATTGAACAAAGAACATCAAAAAATAAACGTGCGGTAAGTGATGCTTTGCTTCAAAAATTATCTCTTGCTGCAAGTGATGCTGGAGAATTTAAGTTAGCTCAAAAGTATTTAGAGCAAATAACATCTAATGCTTATATCAATGATTATACTAGAACATCTAGAATTACAAATCCTAGCTATGACCCACGATATTTCGGCTTAGCTCATCTTGCATTGTGGCGAGGGAATAGCCAATTAGCCCAACAACTTATTGACGATCGTGTGTTCAATAAAACCCCAGGTGACCCTTGGGTAATGTTACAAAAATCAGAATTAGAAAGAAATCGAAAAAACTATGACGACGCTAAATTTTGGGCTGAAAAAGCGAGCTATTTTTTAAATGAAAATGACCAACTGGAATCTCGCAAAAGCCTAGCTGAAATTGCATTAAGCCAAAATGATTTTTCAACTGTTTCAAAAACATTGAATGCTATGGATAAAGATCAACGTCGATCTGCAAAAACATTAATCAATAGTTATGATCGGGCTCTTTTAGGAAAGATAGTTGGTAATATCGGTTTACAACATCGTACATCACCAGCAAATTATCATAACGAAAGCCACCAAGATTACGCTATTTATACACCCAAGACTGCAAATGGGCATGATCTCTATGTTCATTACTTAGAAACTCGCTCTCCTTATGATAAAGAAAGCCTCATTTCTCGTCGAATTGGCGTAGGAACAGAATTTAATTTCTATCCGCTTCAATTAAAAATAGAAAGCGGCAAAGGTATTAAGCTCAATGAAAAAGCATACTTCTCGACAGAGGTAAATTACACTCTTAATCAACATTGGGCATTTAATTTAGATGCCAATATCAATAGTAGTGATACCCCAATTAAAGCTATCAATAAAGGTGTGTATACTAAAGATATTGGTTTCTCTACCACGTATTCCTATTCCGATATTTTCCAAGCTGGGCTAGGTGGCAGCGTCATGAAATTTGATGACGGCAACTTAAGAAAAGAAGCCAATTTATGGTTGAATCTCAATACATTCAAACATGATCGTTGGGCGCTTACTAATAATTTCAGAGTAGACTACAGCAAAAATAAAACCATAAATTCAGCTGAATACTACAACCCATCAAAAACAATAAGCGTAGAATTTGGCGCCGATTTAAGTTACTACCAACCCCTAAACTATGGTTTAGTCTTAACTCATCATCTTAAAGCTAGTATAGGTGCCTATAAACAAGCTGAACAATACCGAGAGAAAATGTGGTCAATTAGTTATAGCCACAACTGGCGCATTGGGAAAAGCTATGCAATATCCTATGAAGTTGGCCGTAAAAAAAATATTTATGATGGCTCAGCTGAATTTAATAACTTTGGAAATTTAACTTTTTCAATTTATTACTAATTAATTCTATTAAGCGGTACTATGTTTATGAAATCTCTAAAAAATATTTTCAGAGCAATTATTTGCTCTATTTCTCTTTTATCTGCTTTTTCTTTTGCTCAAGAACGCTATAGTGTTCTGGCTTATCATTCGGTCGTGGATGAAACAGCATCTAAAGATAAAAAAATCTATTTTCCACAAACCATTTCGGCCGAATTGTTAATTAAACATTTCAACTGGCTTAAAGAAAATAAGTACAACATTATTAGCTGGCAGCAAGTCATTGATGCGGAAAATGGGAAAGGTACATTACCCGATAATGCAGTACTATTAAGCTTTGATGATGGTTACGAAACTATGTATAGCGTTATTTTTCCACTATTAAAAGCGTACAACTATCCAGCTATTTTTGCACCTGTAACCAGTTGGTTGGATACACCTCAAAATCAAAAAATTCATTATGCCGATAAAATACTAGATCGTTCCGTCTTTGCTACCTGGGAACAAGTAAAAGAAATGGAGCAAAGCGGTCTAGTTGAAATAGCCTCTCATACTCATGATATGCATAAAGGGGTAAATGCTAACCCTGCTGGTAGCAAAATACCTGCAGCAATCGTACCTGAATATAAAAATGGTAAATATGAAACTAAAGAATCCTATCAAAAAAGGTTATTAGAAGATTTTAAACATTCATCTCAAACTATTTTCAATCATATTGGGAAAAAACCTCGAATTATGGTATGGCCTTATGGACAATTTAATGATATTGCTGTTGAAACAGCCAAACAAACAGACATGCCCTATCATTTTTCTTTAGGAGAAAAGCTTATCAACAAGGTCGGGGATAGACATATAGGCCGTTTATTGTTAAATACTGAAACTGACTTAGCCACAATAAAAAACTATTTAAACAGAGTAGATGAAGAACGTAAAATTCAACGTGTAGTGCATATTGACTTAGATTATGTTTACGATGTAGATAAAAAACAGCAAGCTAAAAATCTTGATAAACTTATTGAAAGAATTCATAACTATGGAATTACAACCGTTTATCTTCAAGCGTTCTCTGATCAGGATGGGAATGGTGTCGCTGACGCTTTATATTTTCCAAACCAATATCTACCTGTTCGAGATGATATTTTTGGCCGTATAGCATGGCAATTACAAACCCGTGCTGGTGTTGAAGTATATGCTTGGATGCCTGTGCTTGCCTTTGATTTACGTAATAAAGTAAAAGATGCAGAATATGTTATCGATAGCCGTACTGGAAAACCATCACAAGAGTCATATTTACGTCTTTCCCCCTATAATCGTAAGAATATTGAAATTATTAAATCTATTTACAACGATTTATCTTTCTATGCCAAATTTAATGGCATTTTATTCCATGATGATGCATTTCTAACTGATTTTGAAGGAAACGAAGGTAATCATGCAACCGGAGTTGTTAGCTCTCAAGCCAAACAAAAAACACGAGATCTTATTAGCTTAACCCACCAACTTAGTGATGCCTTAAAACCTTATTTCTTACGTGGCTCTTACTCACTTAAAACTGCTCGTAATCTTTATGCATCAGTTATTACTGATCCAAATGCAGAAGAATGGTTAGCTCAAAATTTAAAAACGCTCACTGAAAATTATGATACAACCGCAATTATGGCAATGCCATATATGGAAAACGAGCATTCTATTTCAGAAAAAGAAGCTCATCGATGGTTCTCATCTCTCATTGAAAAAGTCAAAGCGCAAGTGCCATTAAATAAAGTCCTATTTGAATTTCAAGTAGTGAATTGGAGAACCCAAAAGCCAATTCCAGAAGTAGAACTCATTGATTGGATGAAATTACTGCAACAAAACCATATTTATAGTTATGGTTACTACCCAGACAATTTCTTAAATAATCAACCTAACCTAGGCAAAATGAAACCGCACTTTTCAATAAATACTAATGTGGGTAAACCATAAGGATTGATTATGAATCAACAATTCTTAGAAATGCTTAGCATCTTCGTATTTATGTATCCTGCTGGAATGGCAATATATTGGGTAACTGCAAGCCTCTGTTATTACCTTTTTATGGAAGGAAAGCTCGGGCAACCAACTTTCCAGCAAATGCCAAAAGAGCGAGTCCCAATGGTCAGCATTATGGTGCCCTGCTACAACGAGGGAGATAATTTAGATGAGGCTATCCCTTATTTACTTCAGCTTAGATACCCAAATTATGAGCTCATCTTTATCAATGATGGTAGCAAAGATAACACGGGCGACATTATTGAACGTTGGGCAAAAGCGGATAAACGTGTTATTGCACTTCATCAAGAAAACCAGGGTAAAGCCAGTGCATTAAATCATGGCCTATTAGTCGCTAAAGGGGAATACGTCGCTTGTATTGATGGCGATGCCGTATTGGATTTCGATGCTATCGATTACATGGTCCAATCCCTTGAATTAAACCGTTCTTATGGTGCCGTTACAGGTAATCCTCGTGTACGTAACCGTAGTACCATCTTAGGTCGATTACAGGTCTCTGAATTTAGTTCCATCATCGGTCTAATCAAACGAGCACAAAGCTTAATGGGAACAATCTTCACTGTATCTGGCGTATGCTGTCTATTTCGAAAAGAAATAATGGAAGAAATTGGCGGCTGGAGCACCAATATGATCACTGAAGACATTGATATCAGTTGGAAAATTCAAACCGCTGGTTACAACATAATGTATGAACCTAGAGCCTTATGCTGGGTACTAATGCCTGAACGCATTTCCGGTTTATATAAACAACGTTTACGTTGGGCACAAGGCGGAGCTGAAACTATTCTGAAATATTTCCCACAAGTCTGGCGATGGAAAAACCGCCGTTTGTGGCCTATGTACGCAGAATATTTAGTTACTGCGAGTTGGGCAATTTTATTAGTTATATTGGTTGCACTTGCACTATACCGCAAGTTTATTTTAGGTATGGGTATTCAAAACATGGAATTGTTTGAAACGAATATATCGATCATGTTTTTTTCCTTCTTCTTACAGTGCCTCTTAAGTCTATATATAGATTCACGTTATGAAAAAGGATTGATCCAATATGGAATTTCTTGCATTTGGTATCCCTATGTTTATTGGTTACTCAATACCGTAACTCTGCTAGTAGGGATTCCAAAAGCAATTTTTAGAAACAAGTCCAAATTAGCTGTATGGACAAGCCCTGACAGAGGAGTTTAAATATGACAACGGCTACTTTACAACAATTAATGGTAATTAATAAAGGCAGAAGCCTTCCATTACTGATAAAAACCAAAAGCGCTTTATTAGATATTGCTACATGGGCTTTATGGGGTTATGTCATCACTTTTGTAGCAAGATATGCGGATCGCATCTTCACCAAACCAATTATTGATAGTTTATTGTTCCTTGATATTGTCAGTATTATGTTTACTGTATCAGCAGTATTGGTAGTATTGGCTTATGTTTGGTCTATTCTCACCGTAGCAAAAGAATAGATCAAAAAAATCTTAATATAAAAATAACCGCACTTGGATTAAAAAATCAAAGTGCGGTTATTTGTGGAGGTATCTTAATTAGATACTAATTTCTAATTAAGCTTTTGGACCTGCTGCGATAAGCGCTTTACCTTCTGCGTTAGTCGCATATTTTTCGAAGTTTTTCACGAAACGTCCAGCAAGGTCTTTCGCTTTCGCTTCCCATTGTGCTTTATCTGCATAAGTATCACGTGGGTCTAAGATCGCAGAATCTACACCTGGTAATGCTTTTGGAATCGCTAAATCAAAGATTGGTAACTCACCCATTTCTGCTTTTTCGATAGAACCATCTAGGATGGCATCGATAATACCACGAGTATCTTTTATTGAGATACGTTTACCAGTACCGTTCCAACCTGTATTAACTAAATATGCTTCTGCACTGACGGCTTGCATACGTTTAACTAACACTTGAGCATATTGTGTTGGGTGGAGAGTTAAGAACGCCGCACCGAAACATGCTGAGAAGGTTGGAGTTGGTTCAGTAATACCACGCTCTGTACCCGCTAATTTAGCGGTGAAACCAGATAAGAAGTAATATTTGGTTTGCTCTGGTGTCAATTTAGACACTGGTGGTAATACACCGAATGCATCTGCGGTTAAGAAAATTACTTTTGTTGCGTGACCTGCGCGAGACACCGGTTTAACAATATTATCAATGTGATAAATTGGGTAAGATACACGAGTATTTTCAGTTTTAGAACCATCATCGAAATCAACTGAACCATCTGCACGAACCACTACGTTTTCTAATAACGCATCACGACGGATTGCGCGATAGATATCCGGTTCATTTTCTTCAGAAAGATGAATAGTTTTCGCGTAGCAACCACCTTCAAAGTTGAAGATACCTACATCATCCCAACCGTGTTCATCGTCACCGATTAATTCACGTTTTGGATCGGTAGAAAGTGTGGTTTTACCTGTACCTGATAAACCGAAGAAGATTGCTACATCACCGTCTTTACCTACGTTAGCAGAACAGTGCATTGCACCTACACCTTTAAGTGGCAGGAAGTAGTTCATCATTGAGAACATACCTTTCTTCATTTCACCGCCGTACCAAGTACCACCAATTAATTGGATGCGCTCAGTTAAGTTGAATGCAACGAAGTTTTCAGAGTTCAAACCTTGTTCTTTCCAGTTCGGGTTGGTGCATTTAGAACCATTCATGACCACGAAATCTGGTTTAAAGGTTTTTAATTGTTCTTCTGTCGGACGAATGAACATATTTTTCACAAAGTGTGCTTGCCATGCTACTTCAGTCACAATACGCACTGCAATACGGTCTTTTTCACTTGCACCACAGAAACCATCCACCACAAATAAACGTTTACCAGAAAGTTGTTTAGTCACAAGACCTTTCAAGCTTGACCAAGTTTCTTGAGTCATTGGTTTATTATCGTTTTTTGCCACATCAGAAGTCCACCACACAGTATCTTTTGTGGTATCATCTAAAACGATGTATTTGTCTTTCGGTGAACGACCGGTAAAGATCCCTGTATCAACAGCCACCGCACCAGTTGTGGTAAGTGTACCTTTTTCAAAGCCTTCTAAACCTGGTTTTGTTTCTTCTTCAAAAAGTTGTTCATAACTTGGGTTATAAACCACTTCTTTAACATCATGAATACCAACGGCTTCAAGTTCTTTAATTACGTTTTTAACATCAGTCATAGTTCACCTCTTGATTAAAGTTTAAAAATCTTTCCTATGTTTATTGTATGGGAATTGTCAAAAAAAAAAATGTTAACTAGATCTCATTTTTGAACATTCATTGGAAAATTCTACCCCTTTTTAGGTGGTTTAAGAGACTAGGATACAACAAGGTTGATTTACCTATCACATTTTCGATATAGTGAGAACTATTATCAACTCAAAACTCGATAACCATGTTCTCATTTCTGCGTTTACCCTTTTTATTTTGTCTGCTGATGTTTACGCAAAGCACGCAAGCAGAACCCGACTTTAAGATTCCTCCTATTCAAGAAAGCATGAAAAAAATGTATCAAATTCAACAGAAAGATTTTACCTTTGAAGACAAGCATTACCGTTTGTTCATTGCGGTACCGCCAAAAACATCGCAAAAACTGACCGCACTTTACACTTTAGATGGCAATGCACAATTTCCAATGGCGGTGAATGCTGTCAATCCCAATAAACCACTCCCGCTTATTGTTGGTATCGGTTATGTGTCTGATAAAGCCTACGTCATTGAAGAACGCACTAGAGACTACACTTTTCCTGCAGAAGGTGCTGAATTTGCCAAAGGAGGGAAAGCTGCCGATTTTTTACGTTTTATTCAACAAGACGTAAAGCCTTATATTGAACAGCATTTCGATATCAATAAAGAAAAACAATATTTCTTTGGTCATTCTTTTGGTGGATTATTTGGATTGTACGTGCTCTTCCATCAACCAGATTTATTTCAACATTACACATTGGCAAGCCCTTCTCTTTGGTGGGGAAACGGCTCATTTTTACCTCAAAACGAGCCATGGATTAGCCAAAAACCATCACATATTCTGATTACATTAGGCTATTATGAAGAGCATCCTGAAGAGGATCCGAATATGACTGAAGAACAATTACAACGTATTAATCAACGGAAACAAATGCGAACAATCAATGCGCATCAATTGGCGAAAATATTGGGAAAACAAGGTAATTCCGTAGAGTTTATTTCCATTCCCAATAAAAATCATGGTGGCTCGATTCCGGATGCTATCAAACATTGCTTAGAACAAGTTCAACAATAAAAGAGCATAAAAAATCCCCGTCATCATGAACGGGGATTTTTCTTATTGGGCTTGTTTAAGTTTATCAATGGCTTCTTTATTGAAGAAGTAATGTGTGCCACAACATTCACACTGCATATCAATGCTGCCTTTATGCTCTTCTAAGATTTCATCAATTTCAGCTTCTGGAATCAGCAATAATGCTGCTCCTGAACGCTCAGGTGAGCAACCACAGAAGAAAGAAACAGCTTGTGGTTCAAAAACTTCTACCACTTCTTCATGGTATAAACGATATAGTAATTCTTCGGCGGGTAATCCAAATAACTCCTCATCTTTTACGGTTGCTGCCAATGTGGTTAAATGCTCGAAATCCTCTGGCGTACCTTGGCCATCAGGCATGATTTGCAACAACATCCCAGCCGAAACTGGTTTGCCTTCATATTCACCGGTACGAATAATAAGCTGCGTTTGTAATTGCTCTGAACGAACGAAATAATCTTCTAAACATTCCGTAATGGTTGGTTTATCTAAACCGATAACGCCTTGATAACGCTCACCTTCTGTTGGTGCGATCGTAATCACTAATACGCCTTTGCCGATCATATCATGTAGGCTCATGCCATCTTGAATATCACCTTGCACACGGGCTAATGCACGAATTTGTTGTTGATCATTACCATTTACTAAAGCTAATTTTAATGGGCCATCACCTTGAATTTGAACAGTAATATTACCGTTAAATTTTAATGTTGCGGTCAATAAATTCGTTGCCACCATCATCTCACCCAATAAGTTTTGTACAGCTTTTGGATAATGATGGGTATTCAAGGTATCAGTGAAAGTTTGGTTTAATCGCACCCATTCACCACGTACTGCACGATTTTGAAAAAGGTAACGGTAAAGTTTGTCATTATCTTGAGTGTAATTCATTATGTGTTCCTATTTATTCTTTGAATGAAAAGTGCGGTTAATTTTACGCATAAATTGTGAGTGGTTTATCTGATTTTTCGTCTCTAGTATTGAAGTCAATATTCAAAAACGGCGTTTTTTGTTACCGCACTTTTAGCCTGTGCAGTATTATGGGGATGAAAATCAAAATTACAAGCAAAAAGAAAAGCGGATAGCTTTCACTATCCGCTTTATCAGATTAAACTGATAAATTACCAGTATGCACGTAAACCGATAACCGTTTTGAAATCACGGCTACGATCAAGCTGTTTACCTGAGTCTTTATCAAAGGTGTTCTCGTATTTAGTACGAGTCGCTTGCCATTCAATAAATGGTTTCACTTTTACTGAACCTTGTTTAAATACATAGTACTCAGTACCCACTAAGAACTGGCGATCAGTTGATTTTGAATATGCAGAACCTACAGGTAAAGTTTTCTCTGTTTTATAAGAATACATTGCATATACATTCCAATCTTCATTTAAACCTTGGCGAATCACTGCAGTTACTTCATTATTTTTTACTTTGTTACCTGCACCACCTTTATTTTTAGTATCTTTGTGAGCAAGGTCTAAACCATAAGTAGTGTGAACAAAGTTATATGCTAAACCTAAAGCATAAGCATTGCTGTAATATGCTGTTTTATTAGCATTTTCAGAAATTTGACGAGTGAAACCCGCTGCTACAGTTACATTTTGGATACTATCAATTTCGTGATTGAAGATAAGACCTGTACCCCAAGTGTTTTTGCGGTTATTTTTTAAATCTACATTTTTGATGCTACGTTTGCTTGAACCACCGTAATACGCACCAAATTTCACTTTATGTGAACCATAATCACCGTTATAAACATATTGTGTTACACGACGAGCTGAAGTCTCTAATAAGCCATCAGTCAAGCTGTAAGTATTTGCTAAGTCACTTTGTTTTACTTCATCAGTGATAGTTACCATGTTACCGTAAGTTAATTCACCGAATTGTTTGTGGCCAAAACCAGCATAAAGTTGGTGAGTATAAACATGGTCAAAATCATGTTGTGAAGGTGCTTCACCGCGCATACGCCATTCAACACGACCTAAAGCATAGAAATCGCCACCCAAGCTTTGTTTTAATTTAAAACCAAAACGTGAACCGTTATTATCAACTGCATGGTTGATGTGTTCTTTAGTTACATCACCATTTACATAGTTGGTTTTGTTAGAGGTGCTTTCCCATTTAACACGTAAAGAACCGTAAAAATCAACATCAGTACCAGTTTGGTCAATGTGGAAGTTATACGCTTGTGCAGAACCTGCTGCTAGTGCAGCTACAGATAAAGCAAGAAGTGTTTTTTTTCATAACGCTTTCCCTATTATTTAATGGAGTTAATAAAAATTGAACTTTTTTAGTCTATACATCACAACCCAAATGTGTCAATCTTAAATTTTTCCAACTATCAGAAAATAGACAATATTTTGACTAAAATTAATCTAGATCAATACATTTCCAATTATGCTACAAATTATTTAATTAATGTACTTAGGCTAGAAAGAACCTGCTCTGAAGTAATATTTTCCATTGAATTCGCCGTTAAATAATGCTGATTTTTACCATAACAGCCAATTAAGGTCGGATCAGTTGCGCCATAAAGCGTAATATTAGGTTTATCCAATGCTGCAGTTAAATGAGCAAGCCCTGTATCTACGGATACCACCGCTTTCGCATTAGTAATTTGATCAGCCAATTCATTTAATGAAAGCTTAGGTAAAATCATCGCATGAGGCAAGCCAGAAACTAATCGTTCCGCTCTAGCCTTTTCTTTTTCATTCCCCCAAGGCAAACGAATTTGAATAGAAAGTGCGGTCAGTTTTTCGATTAAATTTCTCCATTCTTTTTCTGGCCAATGCTTCTCATCCCTTGTCGTAGCATGAAAAAAGATCACATAAGGGTCGATAGCTTCAACGGAAAGAAAATGACGAGCAATACCATAGTCCCCTTTTTCTTTTGGTAATGGATAAGATAATGCTTGAGCAAAAAGTTGACGAATACGCTCTACCGCATGTTGTTGATAGGAAATAGCGTGTTTTTTATCGTAGAAGAATGAGGCAATTGGCTCTCGAATACTTTTCCAATCATAGCCATGTTTAACACCATTGGCTAAGCGTGTCGCAAAAAAGGCACTTTTAAAAAGCCCTTGTGCATCAATCACAGCATCATATTGATTAGCTTGCAATAAAGTGCAGTAAGATTTCCACTCGTTTTTTGTTTGAACCGAAAAAGGTGATTTTCGCCAACGTCTTAAGGCAATTGGAATGATTTGTTTCACGGCAGAATGCCAACGTGGAATTTCGGTAAAATTCTCTTCCACCACCCAATCAATAGAAAGATTAGGAATAGCTATTTGCGCATCAGTTAATGCCGGCAAAGTATGGATTATATCGCCCATGGAAGACGTTTTGATCACGCATACTTTCATTTAATTAACCTTCTTCTTCCCCAGTGCATAATACCGAGCCCTGACACAGCTAAAATACCACCAATAATCAAGGAAAAATCCACTTGCTCATTCAACCAAACAGCTGAGAATAAAATTCCTAAAATCGGTACCAGGATAATGTAAGCCGCGGCATTACCTGCTCCTAAATATTTCACGCCATCAAAATACCATGCATAGGCCAAAACTGTTGCACCAAATGCAAGGCCAAGCAAGCTTATCCACTCACCTTGAGATAAATTCAATACCGTAAGCCAATCGTCAGTACTTTCCACGCATAACGCACTCATAAATAACAATAGAAACCCAAAAATAGAAGATAATGTGGTTGCAGTGAGCGAATCAATACCCGCGAGTACTTTTCTAGCCAATAAGGTATAAACGACCCAACAAATTAGTGCGGCAATTAATAATATTTGCCCAAAGCCAAAGGAATCCATCATCTGTAAAAAATTCCCTTTTGTGAGAGCCAATAATGACCCACTCATGGCAATAATCATCCCAAGTATTACCCATCGATTCCATTTTTCTTTAAATAAAAAAATCGCCAAAAGCGTGGTAAATACAGGGTTTGTTGCCACAATAACAGCCGCTTGTCCTGCTGGAAGATATTTCAGCCCCCAGATAAAAAACGTGGAATAGGCAAAAACACCGAAAAAGGCAGTCACAAACAAACCTATCCACTGATTCGCGCTAAGTTGTTTTGCATATCTGAAGCGATTCGCCGCATATAGCCAAATAATGAGTGGAATAATGGCGAAAAAAAATCGCAAACTTGAAGCCACAAATGTCGGCATGGCCTGAGCAACCATTCGCCCCCAAGGCCAAGAAGCCCCCCATAAAATGGCCATCCCAATTAATTGTAAGTGTATGCGGAGAGGGTTCATATCATTAATATATCCTGGTTAAGCCTTTTCTATTTGCTTAAAGGCTCTACTTGGTAAGCGTTGATTTTTTCTTGCAAAGCAGATTCAAATGCTTCTCGATGAGCATCATTTTGAAAAGCAGAATGAGGAATATCTAAAAACAATCCAGAACCAACTCGAATTACTAAATAGCCATATTTATTTTCAATATGATGAATATAATGATAACTATATAATGTTTGGCAGAGATCTATTTTAATATATAAACCATCTTCTTGAATTCGTATGGTTTGACTTCCTTTCTCCATTTTGTCGCCTATTTGGTTTTTAATCATACACATATTCAAATAAGGTCGTATTATAAGAGCATAGAAAAAAGAAAGCATTGAGATAACAAATAATATATATCCCGCATAATAGGCCAAAATATTCTCATAATAATCATAAAGAACTTCAGCCCAGTTCATTATATAAAATGCAATAAAAAGACTTGGTATCAAGCAAAATAAATATAATAAAAAATCTCCAATTCTCATTATCTTACGAAATTTATTGTGCTTATAAATATCGCGACTTATTTTTTTTACTGCCTTAGTATAATTTTTATCTAATGTGAGTTGATAGGTAATTTCCATTTTATATTTTCTCTTTCTCAAATCTCCAAAAGTGCGATTAGTTTTTCTGCTACTTTTTCAGGTGTAATATCAATCAAACTTTGATGGTACCCTTCCGAGCTATCTGTACTTTTACGCACTTTAATTAAATCGCCTTCAATTAAACGAATAATCACAGCTTTATCAGATAATGGTGGCGTATAAGTTGGGCTCGTTGGGCCATAAAGCGCGACCAATGGACGATCTGTCGCAGCGGCAATATGCATTAAGCCACTGTCATTGCTCACCACTGCGGTACAATTAGCAATTAAATCTACCGCTTGATTCAGGTTTGTTTGTCCCGCTAAATTTAAACAAAACGGTTGCAGTTCTGCTGGCAATGCATTGCGAATTCGCTCTCCTGCGTCCACATCTTTTGGTGAACCAAATAATTCTACCGCATAGCCTTTTTCAATCAGCATTTCCGCTAATTTAGCATAATGATAATGCGGCCAACGTTTAGCTGGACCAAATTCCGCCCCAGGGCAGAATCCAATAATTGGACGTTCACCTAAAAGTGCGGTCTGTTTTTCAAAGTTTTTTAAGGTTTCCGCTTGTTGAGTTGGGTCAACGCTTAAATAAGGTTTTAGAACAGGAATATCAGCCGCTTTAGGTACCGCATTTTGCTCAAAAGCTAACGCTACATAACGTTGCACCATCATTGGGTAATCACGTTTGTTACTGCGTAAATCATTAAGCAAGAAATAACGGCTTTCCCCTTTCCAGCCACGGCGCACCGCAATTTTTGCAAAAGCAGGAATAAAAGCTGACTTCAAGGAGTTTGGCAATACGATTGCCATATCATATTGATTGCGTAATGCCTTACCTAAACGATAACGTTCACACAAGGCAAACTTGCCGTGTCCAAGCGGCATTTCAATGGCATGGCGTACTTCTGGCATACGGGCTAAAAGCGGTTTACACCAATTCGGTGCCATCACATCAATTTGGCAATCGGGGGATTGCAGTTTGAGTTGTTGATACAAACTGTGCGACATCATCATATCGCCGACCCAAGACGGGCCGATAATTAAAATATTCATGCTTGACCTTATAACAAAAGTGCGGCCAAAAATAAGACTAATTTTAACCGCACTTTATTCATTTTCTAGTATTGAACGACATTATTTTTTCAATATTTTATTTATTTAACCACGCCATGTACTCAGCCACACCTTCCGCTACGGTTTTAAATGGTTTGTCGTAGCCTGTTGCGCGAAGTTTCGTTAAATCTGCTTGCGTATATTCTTGATAGCGAGATTTCAAATGCTCTGGGAATGGAATAGTTTCCACTACGCCTTTACTGTGGAATTTAATTACCGCTTTTGCTACTTCGGCAAAAGATTCTGCATTACCAGTACCACAGTTGAAGATACCTGAAATGCCATTTTGCCAGCACCAAATGTTGACTTGTGCCACATCGCCTACATAAACGAAATCACGGCGGAAGTGTTCACTACCTGCAAATAATTTTGGATTTTCGCCTTTCAGGATTTGGTTATTTAAGTGGAATGCCACACTCGCCATCGAACCTTTGTGACCTTCACGTGGACCATACACATTGAAATAACGGAAACCACATACTGGCGATTGCGCTTCAGGTAAAATCGCACGCACATATTGGTCGAATAAGAATTTAGAATAACCGTACACATTCAATGGGCCTTCAAATTCACGCTCTTCACGGAATTCAGTTTTGTCGCCATAAGTCGCCGCACTTGATGCATACAAGAACGGAATTTGACGATCTAAACAGTAATGCAATAACTCTTTTGAATATTCGTAGTTATTGTGCATGATGTATTTACCGTCCCATTCAGTAGTCGCTGAGCAAGCGCCTTCGTGGAATACAGCATCGATATCGCCTAAATCATCACCTGCAATAATAGACGCGATAAAGTCTTCTTTATCACAGTAATCTGCGATATCAAGATCCACTAAGTTAATGAATTTAGTCCCATCTTTTAAGTTATCCACCACTAAAATATCTTTGCGTCCCATATCGTTTAATGCTTTAACGATATTACTGCCGATAAAACCGGCGCCACCTGTTACGATAATCATAATTCTGTCCTCTTTAAAATAAGTCTGTGTATTGTAATAGATTTTTTGTTGCTTAGCCAAAAAACTCTGTGAAAAACAACCGCATTTTTAAGCCCCAATAACTTGTCCAGCCCGTTGTGGCCAAATCCATTTTTCCTTTATTTAAAATAATAATAGTTGGCGTCACATTCACCTGCCATTGCTCCGCAATCTTGCCATGAGGATCGTTCACCGTTGTAAACTGATAGTGATGCGTTTGTAAATAATCCTCCACTTCCTTATTTGTCCCCGAACGCAGTGCGACAGAGACTACCGGATAGCCTTCTTCTGAAAGTGAATTAATCGTTGGAGAAGTATAACGACAATAACCACACCAACTTCCCCAGAAATAAATGATCGTCGGCTTAGCTTGATCTAATTGGGGTAAAAAGAAGGCATTTCCCTGTAAATCATAAAGTGCTGTCGCATTGATTTCAGGTGGAATATTGGGTTTACGAATAAAATCGAGAATACTGCTTACGACAATCAAGGTCAGCAGGAGCGAAATCGCATTTTTTAATAATGTTTTAAGTTTCACAATAAAATTTCATGATCTAGGATAAATGAATTGTAATCGATTGGAAAAGTGCGGTCAAAATTGCGGATATTTTGTTATGATAACCCCATCATTTAATAAGGAGAAAAAATATGGATAGTAAACAATTAGCACAATATATTGATCACACTGCCCTTACTGCTGAAAAAACAGAACAGGATATTCTTAAGCTCTGCGATGAGGCCATTCAATACGGCTTTTATTCAGTCTGTATTAATTCAGGTTATATTCCTTTAGCCAAAGAAAAACTCGCTGGCTCAAACGTCAAAATTTGTACGGTTGTTGGTTTTCCACTTGGTGCTAACTTATCTTCTGTCAAAGCGTTTGAAACCCAAGAAGCCATCAAAGCGGGTGTGGGTGAAATCGATATGGTAATTAATGTCGGTTTGATTAAATCAAATAAATGGGATGCCGTAAAAGACGATATTCAAGCTGTATTAACCGCTTGTCATGACGTACCACTTAAAGTGATTTTAGAAACGTGTTTACTCACCAAAGAAGAAATCGTAAAAGCCTGTGAAATCTGTAAAGCGTTGGGTGTGGCATTCGTTAAAACCTCAACCGGTTTCAATAAAGGCGGCGCAACCGTAGAAGATGTGGCATTAATGAAGAAAACGGTAGGCAACATTGGTGTGAAAGCCTCTGGCGGTATTCGTGATACTCAAACCGCACTAGCAATGATTGAAGCAGGTGCTACACGAATTGGCGCAAGCGCAGGCATTGCAATTGTAACGGGTGTTTCTGATAATACCTCAAGTAATTACTAATCGATAATAAAAAAGGAGATTGAAGTGTATGCTTCAATCTCCTTTTTTCATCATCAAAGACTTAATTAAGCTTTAATTTGCCCTTTTAAGAAATCTAACAATTGCTCTTTTGCAATCATTTGTTTTTCACCAGTGCGGCGATTTTTGTATTCAATTTCGCCGTTTGCGAGATTTTTCTCACCAATCACCACCATGTGTGGCACACCAATAAGTTCCATATCTGCAAACATCACACCTGGGCGTTCTTTACGGTCATCAAAGATTACTTCTACACCTTGAGCTTGTAAAGTGCAGTACAATTCTTCGGCATATTCTTGAACGCTTTCAGATTTATGCATATTCATTGGCAGAACAGCTACGGTGAATGGCGCAATTTCATCTGTTGGCCACACAATACCGCGCTCATCAAAATGCTGTTCAATCGCTGCCGCGACCACGCGCGTTACACCAATACCGTAACATCCCATGGTTACCACCATTGGACGACCATCTTCACCTTGAACGGTTGCATTCATCGCTTCTGAGTATTTTTTACCTAATTGGAAAATGTGCCCCACTTCGATACCACGTTTAATCAATAAGGTACCTTTACCATCTGGGCTCGGATCACCTTCAACCACGTTACGAATATCCGCCACTTTTGGTAATGCTACATCACGTTCCCAGTTGATATTGAAGTAATGTTTACCATCAATATTTGCACCCGCGCTGAAATCAGACACTAATGCCACTGAGCGGTCAATAATCACTGGAATATTGAGATTAACAGGGCCTAATGAACCGACACCCGCACCAATTTTAGCTTTGATAACTACTTCATCCGCAAACTCAAATGGTGAAGCCACTTCAGGTAATTTTTCTGCTTTAATTTCATTTAATTCATGGTCACCACGAATGACTAATGCTACCAACGGCTGCTCTTCGCTTGCCCCTTTTACAATTAAGGTTTTAACCGTTTTCTCAATTGGTAAATTAAATTGTTCCACCAACTCGGCAATCGTTTTTGCATTTGGCGTATCAACTAATTCCATCGCTTTCGTTGGCGCGGCGCGTTCACCAATTGCCACCGCTTCCGCTAATTCAATGTTTGCTGCGTAATCAGATTCCGTAGAGAAAATCACATCATCTTCACCGCTGTTTGCTAACACTTGGAATTCATGTGAGGCGCTACCACCAATAGAGCCCGTATCTGCTTGTACTGCACGGAAATCTAAACCTAAGCGATTGAAAATATTGCTATAAGTTTGGTACATCACATCATAAGTTTGTTGCAAGCTAGCATGATCCGCATGGAAAGAATAGGCATCTTTCATGATAAATTCACGTGAACGCATGACGCCAAAACGAGGACGCACTTCATCACGGAATTTGGTTTGAATTTGGTATAAATTGATTGGAAGCTGTCTATATGATGACACTTCGCGGCGAACTAAATCCGTAATCACTTCTTCGTGTGTTGGACCTAATACAAAGTGACGATTACCACGATCCTCAAAACGAAGTAATTCTGGGCCATATTGTTCCCAACGACCTGATTCTTCCCATAATTCTGCTGGTTGCACGACTGGCATTTTGATTTCAAGTGCGCCGCTTTTATCCATTTCTTCACGAATGATTTTTTCTACTTTACGGAGCACTCGCCAGCCTGTTGGCATCCAGTTATAGAGACCTGAAGCAAGAGGGCGAATCATCCCCGCACGAAGCATTAATTGATGGCTCACAATGGCCGCTTCAGCTGGGGTTTCTTTTAATGTTGAGAATAAATATTGACTTGTACGCATTGAATTAACCTTAGATTCTAAGCATTGAGAAAAAAATTGGTGAGAGTATAACAAAAAGTGCGGTCATTTTTAACCGCACTTTTTTCTGAGAAAAGATTATTTTCTCGGTAAGTATCTGACTGGATCAACAGATTTACCTTTATAACGGATCTCGAAGTGAAGTTTCACAGCATTGGTTCCTGTGCTACCCATTTTCGCAATCTCTTGGCCTGCTTTCACCTCTTGTTGATCGCTCACGAGAATCTTGTCATTGTGTGCATAAGCGCTTAAGAAATCATCATTATGTTTGATGATGATTAAATTACCGTAACCACGTAATGCATTACCCGCATAAACAATACGACCGCTTGCCGCCGCTTTAACCGGTTGTCCTCGAGAACCGCTGATATCAATCCCTTTGTTACCACCATCAGAATTAGAGAAGCCTTGGATCACGTTGCCTTGTGTTGGCCATTGCCATGCCACATTCGATGCCACTGGTGCCACAACGTTCGCATTAACTGGTGTATTGTTTGTGGTTTCCACTTGAGTTGTCGTTGTCACTGGTGTGCTAGGTGTATTGTTGGTAAACGCTGGTGTTGATGCGCCACCTGTTGCGACACCTGATTTAATTGGACCAATTACCGTACCATCAGAACCAATTTGAGTACCGTTCGCACCTGGTGTATAAGTCACTTCTGGCTCAGCAGGTGCCGCTGGTGCGGTAGTTTTCACTGGAACCGTTGTAGTGATTGTTTTTGTTGAACAATTTGAAATTTTTAATGTTTGACCCACGCTTAAGCTGTAAGGCTCTTTCATATTGTTCATGCTTGCCAAATCTTTTACGTCCATACCTGTTAAGTAAGCGATTAAGAACATGGTGTCGCCTTTGTTTACTTTATAGGTGTTTCCTTTGTATGAACCTTTTTGAATTTGGCTGTAATCTGGTGCGTTCGTATTTGGATTACGCGGCACGTTGATTGCACCAGAGCTGGTACAATCAGAAACTGTTTTAGTTACCGTCTTAGTTTGCGGTTGAACTGGTGCTGGAGCAGGCTGTGGTTGAGTTGCTGCTGGCTGTTGTACCGGTTGATAAGTTGGTTGGAAACTTGGTTGTGGTGTTTGAGTTCCCGTTGGTACACTGCTGCCCATTGTGCTTGGCATAGTATTTTGTTGGATTTCTGGCTGCCATGTACCGCTCGAATTATTATCGACAGGTTGCATTACACCTGGAGAGAGTGTGCCATCCACATTTTCAATTGGCGCAGGGCTATTTGAACTACATGCCGTTAAAATAGCGATGCTCACAGGGAGCAATAAAAACGATTTTTTCATTTATTCTTCCTTTAACATTAAATTTATTTCATTTGATTTGGCATCGAATTCTTTTCAATTTCCGGCATAAAGCTACCACCAGCAATTGCTCCCGTTCCTTCTACTGGCTGCATAATACCATCAGGTAATGCATCAGGATCTTGTTTTTTGGGTTCTCCCGTACAAGCTGAGATCAGCAATACACTTGAGATGATAAAGAGTAATCTATTCATAAAAAAGTCATCCTGTTATTTCAAAATAAGATACGCAATCACAGCTAGAGTGACCACACTCCAACCAATGATCTCAATGGATTTACGTAATTTCGCCGCGAATTTTTCTCCGCCCCATGCAGCCAATTTTGCTACTAAAATAAAACGAGCAAAACGCGATACAAATGCGGTAATCACAAATGGGATAAATGCCATTTGCATCACACCCGCACAAATCGTGAAAACTTTATAAGGAATAGGACTGAAACCGGCAACAAAAACCACTAAAATGCCCCATTTTTTAAACCATGCCATAGCCTGTTCCCAAGCGGCTTGGTAGCCCCATTGTTGAATATAGCCTTGAACCCAATCAAAAGCATAATAGCCGATAGCATAACCAATCATTCCGCCGACAACCGAAGCGACAGCTGTATAAAGCGCAAAACGAAACGCACTTTTCGGTTTTGACATTGACATCGGAATCAACATGACATCTGGTGGAACGGGGAAGAAAATGGCCTCAATAAAACTCACAAAGGATAACCAAAACACGGCAAAGCGATGTTTTGACCATTGCATTGTTTTATCATACATCGCACCAAAAATATTCATTCACTTATCCTTTATTGCTTCAATAGGGAAAATTCGTTTCAAAACGGCACATTATTCACTTTCCAGCCAATCTTGTAAAGCAGCAATTGACTGATGAGCCGTAAGATCCGCTTGAATTGGCGTAATTGAAACATAACCATTTTTTACCGCATAAAAATCCGTGCCTTCACCATCATATTCTGGCAAGCCTGACGGGCCAATCCAATAGATATGTTCACCTCGAGGATCCTTTTGTTTAATCACTTCCGCTGCAGAGGTGCGATAGCCTAAATGGCAGACTTTAATGCCTTTGAGTTCTTCGTAAGGCAAATCTGGCACATTAATGTTAATCACTTCGCGTTTATTCAATAATTGAGGATGTAATTTAGGAATCAAATCACACACCACGCGAGCCGCGGTTTCATAATGCAGACGACCATCTAAAGATACTGCAATAGCAGGCAACCCTAAATGGCGGCCTTCCAATGCTGCAGCTAAGGTGCCTGAATACAAGGTATCATCACCCATATTACAGCCTGCATTAATACCTGATACCACAAGATCCACTTGTCCTGATAAAAAACCGTTTAATGCCAAATGCACACAATCAGCCGGTGTGCCATTTACGCAATAATCACCACTGTCTAAATGACGTGGGCGAAGCGGCTCAACAAGCGTTAATGAGCTTGATGCCGCGCTACGATTACGATCGGGCGCAACAATCACCACATCGGCAATTTTGCGTAATTCTTTTGCTAAAACTTGAATCCCTTCGGCGTGAAAACCGTCATCATTGCTGACTAAAATTCGCATTATTCTTCTTCCTTAATATTCACTAACTCTCGCACTAATGCAGTCGCATAACTTCCTGCCGGCAAATAAAATGAGAGCTTTAATCCTTCTTCAACAAACGTCCAATGGAAGTCTTTTGCCTGCATCAATAAAGGACGGCGAGCGGCTTTCATTCTTTCTTGTTTCATTAATTCTTGGAAAATCTGATGTTCTAAAACCACTTTATTTTCGACCGTACTTGCAGATAAATTTTCTTCGCCAATTAAAGGCGCAGTGAGCAAAATATCTTGTTCGTTCAAACGTTGCTGTAAGACCACTAAATCTTCATTTTCATCAGCCTTAAACCAACTGTGCGATCCGTTTAATTGCACAATATCGTCTCTTAGAACCTGATCTGCCACATTTTGTTCAATTCGTTCTGCTACAACTAAATTAAAAATTTCGCTACGAGCTGCAGAAAGGTAAAAACTGCGTTTTTTACGATCTTTAACCTTAATCTCCCCTTTCGCCCAACGAATCGCTTGAGTCAGATTATGACCATCACGCCCAAAACGTTGTTCAGTGAAGTAGTTAGGAAAACCGTATTTCGCCACAAAATTTAAGCGTTCATTTAACTCATCACTTTCTTTTGCTCCGCGCAATAAAATCTCGAAGGCATTTCCTTGGAGACTTCCTGTACGAATTTTACGATTGTGGCGAGTGACATCTAAAATCTCAACGCCTTCCAAGTGAAATTGACTAAAATCTGGCGTTTCCTTTCCCGGCATTTGCAAACAAAACCATTGTTCGGTGATGCCATGACGATCTTTCAAACCTGCATACCCCATATTTCGATCAGAAATACCCGCAAACTTGGCAAGTTTTTCACCCACAAACAGTGTATTGCAATCCGTTTTACGGATTTTTACCGCCACAAATTCGCCTTCGCCTGACATTTCATAGCCTAAATCTTCTTTAACAATAAAATCAGCGAACTCTTGCTTTAAAAGTGCGGTTGTTTTTGGCGGTGTTTTTAAGGTGAAATAAGGGAGATGTTTGACCATTTTTTCGTTCTAAAATAAGAAAGCCCAACTTTTTCGCTGCAATAAATAGCGTGATCAGCTGGGCATATTAAGCACAATTTATTCGCGCAGAATTTTAACCTTTCCGCCCCCTCAAGGCAAACTGAAATGAGAATAAATTTTTAGCGACATTTTCATCTTTATCTCCTACAATGACCGCACTTTTTCTGACAAAAGGAATGCCTTATGACGAACTTTAACGAACTTCAAGAAGAAACCCGTGAAATCATTACGGATTTATTAAATGACGGCAGCGATCCAGATGCCCTTTATATTATCGAACATCACATTGCCCATTATGATTTTGATACTTTAGAAAAAATTGCCGTAGATGCTTTCAAAGCAGGCTATGAAGTGTCAGAAGCGGAAGAATTTGAAGATGAAAGTGGCAAGGTGATTTTCTGCTTTGACATCATCAGTGAAGTAGAATTAAAGCCCGAAATTATCGATGCACAACAAAAAGAAATTTTACCATTAGTGGAAAAATACAAAGGCATTTATGATGGCTGGGGCACGTATTTTGAAGATCCGAATGCGGAAGATGATGAATACGGCGATGATGGCGAATTTTTCGATGACGAAGATGTCGAAGACGACAACGAACGTTTACATTAATAATGAGGGGTGGTATTAATCGCCCTTAATTTTTATCTTACTCAAATAGGAATGAAAAAATGAAACTTAAAGCACTTTCTTTGGCATTACTGGCCTTACCTATCGCTTCTTTTGCCGAAGGACCAGTCGATAATTATCTACCTCAGGTGAGCTTTACCGTTGAATCGGAAAAAAATGTAGAACGCGATTTATTGCGAGTGTCCCTTTTTTACCAAGCGGAAGGCAATGATTTATCCGCTCTCAATAAAACCATGGCAGAAAAAATGAATAAAGCCATTGAGCTAACAAAAGCACAAAGTGCGGTTGAAATTAAAGACAACTCTCGTAATACCTGGATTCGCTATAATGATAAAGGCAAACAACAAGGTTGGACTGCCCGTGCGGAATTAACCTTGGAAAGTAAAGATTCTCAAGCGTTATCAACAGTAGTGCATGAATTAGATGGTGTCTTAGCGATTGATAGCGTAAGTGCCTCTGTTTCACGTGAAAAATTAAGTAGCTTAGAAAATGAATTAACCAAAGAAGCCTTAGCAAAATTTAAAGATAAAGCCCTATTACTTCAAGAATCTTTGCAGATGAAAGGTTATACCATACAAAACCTTGAGATTTCCTCACCCAAGGATTCAACGGACGATTATCCTATTTATGCTGCAGCCGAACTAAGCTCTAAAAGTTTATACTCTAGCGGGAAAGATGAAACTTACGCTCAAAGTGGCAAAGAGAAAATTAAAGTCAGTGTGAATGCGCGAATTGCATTGCTTAAAGAATAATTTTCTATACAATGAATGACGATTTTTTTAATAAGGAAAACAATATGAAAGTAGCAAAAAATACGGTTGTGAGTATCGCTTACCAAGTACGTACTCAAGACGGTGTATTAGTTGATGAAGCGCCAGCAAATCAACCATTAGAATATTTACAAGGCCACAATAACTTAATCATTGGTCTTGAAAATGCCTTAGAAGGTAAAGAAGTTGGCGACAAATTTGAAGTGCGTGTTCAACCTGAAGAAGGCTACGGCGAATACAATGAAAATATGGTTCAACGTGTACCAAAAGAGGTATTCCAGGGCGTTGATGAAGTCGTTGTTGGTATGCGTTTCTTAGCTGACACAGATATCGGTCCTGTTCCTGTTGTGATCACTGAAGTGGATGGCGATGAAGTGGTAGTTGATGGTAACCACATGTTAGCGGGTCAAGAATTACACTTCACTGTGGAAGTTGTTGGCACTCGTGAAGCAACATTAGAAGAAATTGCTCACGGTCACGTACATGGTGCGCATGATCACCACCATCACGATGATGAAGATGGTCACGGTTGTGGTTGCGGCGGTCACGGTCATCACCACCATGATCACGATCATGGGCACGACGGTTGCTGTGGCGGTGGTCATAAACACGATCATGATCACGGACACGGTCATGGCGGCTGTGGTTGCGGCGGTCACTAATCTTAATCTAGAAATAAAACTAGAGATAAAAAAAGTGCGGTTAAAAATAACCGCACTTTT
>NZ_KV837957.1:0-63085 GCF_001838615.1 Haemophilus sp. HMSC61B11 | reverse complement strand
AAAGTGCGGTTAAAAATAACCGCACTTTTTCTTTATCTAAACTTTCATTACAGAATGAATCGACTTAAATCTTCATTCTCAATCACTTCGCCCAATGCCTCAATCACATAAGCGGCATCGATATTCACGGTTTGACCGTCCATTTCGCTCGCATCAAATGAGATTTTATCCATTAAACGTTCCATAACGGTATGTAAACGTCTTGCACCGATATTCTCTGTTTTCTCATTCACACGGAAGGCGGCTTCGGCAATTTTCTTGATCGCATCTTGTGTAAACTCAATGCTCACGCCTTCTGTCGCCATAAGCGCTTTATATTGTTCTGTTAAAGACGCATTTGGCTCAGTTAGAATACGCTCAAAATCTTCCGCCGTTAATGCAGACAACTCAACACGAATCGGTAAACGACCTTGCAACTCTGGGATTAAATCTGATGGACGAGCCACTTGGAATGCGCCCGATGCAATAAAGAGAATATGATCGGTTTTTACCATACCGTGTTTGGTATTAACCGTTGAACCTTCCACTAATGGTAATAAATCACGTTGCACACCCTCACGAGAGACATCTGCGCCACTGTATTCACCTTTTTTACAGATCTTGTCGATCTCATCAATAAACACAATACCATTTTGCTCAACGGCATCGATGGCTTTTTGTTTCAATTCTTCTGGATTAATCAATTTGGCCGCTTCATCGTCAATTAAGGTTTTTAATGCATCCTTAATTTTCATTTTGCGTTTTTTGGTTTTATCCGAACCCAGGCTTTGGAACATGGATTGCAACTGATTAGTCATTTCTTCCATGCCTGGAGGTGCCATGATTTCCACACCCATTGAAACGCCCGCAGACACATCAATTTCGATTTCTTTATCGTCTAATTGTCCTTCACGTAACTTTTTACGGAATGCTTGGCGAGTGCTGCTATTGGTATCGTGGTTTTCCACTTCACCCCATTGATTTTTCGGTGGTGGCAATAAGGCATCTAAAATACGATCTTCCGCCGCATCTTCTGCTTTCGCACGATTTTTCGCAATTTCTTGTTGGCGAACCAATTTCATCGCACTGTCCGTTAAATCACGGATAATGGAATCCACTTCTTTCCCTACATAGCCCACTTCGGTGAACTTCGTTGCTTCCACTTTAATGAACGGTGCATTAGCTAATTTTGCAAGACGGCGTGCAATCTCGGTTTTACCCACACCAGTTGGACCAATCATTAAAATATTTTTAGGGGTCACTTCATGGCGAAGTGGCTCTTGCAGCTGCATTCGTCTCCAACGGTTACGTAATGCGATCGCAACCGCTCTTTTTGCCTCTTTTTGGCCGATAATATGTTGATCTAATTCGGAAACAATTTCACGAGGGGTCATTTCAGACATAATTTTTCCTTACTTATTCGGTAATTCTTCAATAGTAAAATTCGTATTAGTGAACACGCAAATATCACCGGCAATTTTTAAAGATTTTTCTACAATCTCACGGGCTGATAAATCAGTATTTTCCACCAACGCACGGGCTGCCGATAATGCATAATTACCGCCAGAACCAATGGCTAAAATCTGATCGGCTTCCGGTTGTACCACATCACCAATACCGGTAATGATTAAACTTTCTTTTTCATCCGCTACAATCAGCATTGCTTCTAACTTGCGTAACGCACGATCGGTTCGCCAATCTTTGGCTAATTCCACCGCGGCTTTTAACAAATGCCCTTGATGCATTTCTAATTTACGCTCAAATAATTCAAATAAGGTGAACGCATCGGCTGTGCCGCCTGCAAAACCAGCTAAAACTTTACCATTATATAAACGGCGTACTTTGCGGGCATTCCCCTTCATCACTGTATTACCTAGTGAAACCTGTCCATCGCCCCCAACAACCACTTGGTCATTACGACGTACGCTTACAATTGTTGTCATTCTTTTTATCCTTCTTTTAAGAAAAGTTACTCGTTATATGGCGATCGATTCCGCCAAATTCAAGGGGTAATTTTTCTTTGATGATTTATTAGACAATCAGTTAAAAAAAATGTGACAAAGATCATAAATCAAAATAGCAAACGTTTGCCAAAGTTTTACTCCAAAATTTTAAAGGAATATGATTTGTTACAAATAAAACAAACTACTTAATGAGGAAAACATGAAAAATTTACTTAAACTTTCTGCCATTGCAATTTTAGCGGTAAGCGCAGTCTCTACTTTTGCATCAAACAAAGAACCTTACACTGAACAAGGTACGAATGCTCGTGAAATGACTGAGCAAAAACCGATTCACTGGATCTCTGTTGACCAATTGAAAAAAGAATTGGAAGGCAAAGCACCCATTAATGTGAGCTTCGACATTGATGATACTGTACTTTTCAGTAGCCCTTGTTTCTATCACGGCCAAGAAAAATACTCACCAGGTAAAAATGATTACTTAAAAAATCAAGATTTCTGGAATGAAGTGAATGCAGGTTGTGACCAATATTCTATTCCAAAACAAATTGCGGTGGATTTAATTAATATGCACCAAGCACGTGGTGACCAAATTTATTTCATTACCGGTCGTACAGCAGGCGATAAAGATGGTGTGACACCAGTGCTACAAAAAGCCTTTAATATTAAAGACATGCATCCTGTAGAATTCATGGGTGGTCGCAAACTTCCAACTAAATATAACAAAACACCGGGTATTATTGAGCACAAAGTGAGTATTCACTATGGTGACAGCGATGACGATATCCTAGCCGCAAAAGAAGCAGGTATTCGTGGTATTCGTTTAATGCGTGCCGCTAACTCAACTTATCAACCAATGCCAACCCTTGGTGGCTACGGCGAAGAAGTATTGATTAACTCAAACTACTAATCTTTATAAAAAAGTGCGGTTATTTTTGACCGCACTTTTCTTATCTAGTGAAAATCCTCTGAATTTTTAAAAAGTTTCTGGGAATATGCTAAAATTTTTGCGTTTCTAGGAGCCTATTTATGTCAGAACTCACGTCTAATCAATATTTAATCATCATTGCCGTACTGCTTTTTATCAGCATTGTGATGCTTTTTCTATTAAGCCGCAGCAAACGAGATACGCAAGAATTACAACAAGATCTCAATAAAACCATCGAAGATTACAATCAATTAGCTAAGCGTTTTGATTCTTTAAGTGCGGTCAAAAATCAATTAGAACAACAAGCCGTTAAAGCGCAAACTCATGCAGAAGGTTTGCAAACCCGCCTGAATGAACGTGATGAAAAAATCCAATATTTAGAAAAAGAATTAGATGAAGAGCAACTCCGTCACGATCAAATTGGCGGGCAAATCACCGCATTAAAAGAACGTTTTGGGATAGCATCTGCACAAGCCGAAAGCTTGCAAGGTCAATTACAACAAGCTCAGGAAAATCTACTTAGAAAAGAACAAGAGCAGCAAAAAACGCAGGAAAAATTGACCGCACTTTCACAGGAATTAACAGAGCTCAAAACCACGCTTTCCGAAAAAGAAAAGCATTTTGCTGAACAGCAACAGCATATTGAACAATCCAAACAACAGCTTGGCGTAGAGTTCCAAAATCTGGCCAACCGCATTTTGGAAGAAAAAAGCCAATCCTTTAATCAAACCAATCAGACGGCATTGGAAACCTTGTTGAAGCCCTTCCGTGAACAAATCGAAGGCTTTCAAAAACGAGTCAATGAAATCCATTCGGAATCAGTAAAAGGCAATGCGGGTTTAGAAGCGGAAATCAAAAAGGTGTTGGAAATTGGCTTAAACATGTCGAAAGAAGCCAATAATTTAACCTCTGCGCTAAAAGGTGAAAAGAAAACCTTAGGCAACTGGGGAGAAGTGCAACTTGAACGTGCACTTCAACTGGCTGGGCTCATTGAAAATGTGCATTACAGTGCACAGGCCCATTTTAAAGATGAACAAGGTGGACGAAACTATCCTGATTTTGTGCTGAATCTGCCCGATGAAAAAAACATCATCATTGATAGCAAAATGTCATTGAATGCTTATGAAAGTGCGGTCAATTCCAAGGATGAATTCGAACGTGAGCGTTTACTAAGGGAGCATATTAAAGCCCTGAAAAATCACATTGATGACTTGCACCGCAAGGATTACAGCAATTTGATTGGCATGCGCAGCCCTAATTTTGTTTTGATGTTCATCGCTGTGGAACCCGCTTATATTGAAGCCTTAAAATTAGACCCAAGTCTGTTTAATTATGGCTACGAGAAAAATGTCATTATGGTGTCGCACACGACCCTCATGCCAATTCTACGCACGGTGGCGAATTTATGGCGTATCGAACGAGGTAACGCCGAAGCCAAAGAAATTGCAGAAAAAGCAGGCGAAATTTACAACCAGATTTGCCTAGTGGCAGAACGGTTGAACAAACTGGGCAACACCCTTTCCACCGTGAGTAATCAATACAACAGCACTGTCACTGCCCTTGTGGGACAACAAGGTTTAGTGGGGAAAGTGGAACGCTTTAAAGACTTGTCAGCGAAAGCTAACAAGAGCATGCCAAACGTTGAATTGCTCAATAATGACGTGGATTTAACGCGCCTATCCCTTATCACTACCGAGAATGGGGTAAAATAAAGCATACCTGTTGAATTTTTCTTTAAAAGCGGCTATTTTCTTGCCGCTTTTTTATTTGAATTTTTATTTGTGGGGAATTTTATGGCGACAGAACAAAAAGAAATCACGGATCCATGTGCAAAATATAACGAACAAACCAGTTTTCTAAGCAAAACAATTTTTGCAAGTCGTTGGTTACAAGTGCCCATTTACTTAGGTTTAATTGTCGTGCAAGGCATCTATGCCTATAAGTTTATGAAAAACTTGTGGTATCTCATCACCAATGTTAATGAAATGGATACAGACACCATTATGCTCGCCGTCCTCAATCTCATTGATGTAGTGATGATTGCTAACTTATTAGTAATGGTAACATTAGGTGGTTATGAGATTTTCGTTTCAAAACTTCGTACGAAAAATCATCCCGATCAACCTGAATGGATGAGTCATGTGAATGCAACTGTGCTGAAAGTTAAACTTTCCATGTCAATTATCAGTATTTCGTCGATTCACTTATTGCAAACCTTTGTGAATGCCTCAAAAATTCCTGAAAAAACGATTATGTGGGAAGTGATTATTCATTTTTCTTTCTTGATTTCGGCAATTGCAATGGCTTATACCGACAAAATTCTCTACAGTACAAGTCATAAAAATCATTAGTACACAAAGTGCGGTCAAAATTGACCGCACTTTTTGTATTTAAACCTATAAAAATATTCACTTTATACTTACAATAAAATCTGATAACCTGAGCAAATCACTATATTATTATCACGTATCTTTTAATAAGGAAATATATCTCATAATAAGGAAATATATCTCATGTTATCTCATAAGATTAAGCTAATTTTTCTAGTTGCGTTTACACTCTTTTTAACAAGTTGCTCAACAATGTATAACCCATTAGACACTTTATACTGGCATGGTAAAGAAGACTATGAGTTTTTTGCTCGAAAACGTTTACCGGATGAATCTTATCAATGCTTTAAAGACAATGAAAGAAGTTATATTCACGCTTATCGACTTGCTCTTTATGATTTACAAACCTATGAAGTTGGCAGAAACGCTAGAACAATCTTTCTAACAACAGAAAAAGTATATACTGGTGGCCATACATGGACTTATGTATTTACGGATGCAAGCCATAAAATCACATCTATTAGAGATGCCACAGGGTTTGGAGACATTGAAAAAGAATTTGGTTGTGGTGAGTATCAAGAAGCAGTAAAAATTGCTACACCAGAAGAACTAAAAAAACGCAAAATTAAACCTAGATTATGGGCTGCAATTGTTCGCACTCCAGAAATAAATCAAATGATGTGGGCTTCTGATGCAGCTTATAGTACTCTTGAGCAAGCCAAACAAGATTCACTAAAACAATGTCAAGAGTATGGTGGCAAAGACTGCCAATTAGTGATTGGTATAAGTAATATGTGTTTAGGGCTAGCTAGTGGTCGAGATAGTAGTGGTATGAGAGATTACTTCGGAAATAGCATCATTCCTGAGCACGCTAAAGAAATGGCGGTTGAAAATTGCCAAGCGAAAGGAGGTTCATCTTGTAAGCCTAGCCCAGCCCCTTCGCTTTGCGCCCTACCGTGTGATATGCTTAAAGATAAAACTTGTAACTTCGATAGCCCTCAGGTCATCATTCCAGGAGTTAAAGGCGGAAAAGCATTTAACGTAGCATTAGATGGTAATGTACTTAAATAGTAAATAATATTTTCAAAGTGCGGTCAAATTTGACCGCACTTTTGTTTTTTAAAACTCATCTTGATGTTTAAATTTCAATAAATCTCGACGTTCTTTTTTATTTGGACGACGATCAGGATGTGGCATTGAAAGCGCATTATTTTTTCTTGCCCACGCCATTTCTTCCCGTTTTTTCACACTCTGTGCTGTTTCTTGGTAAAGCAGTTGAGCCTCAGGTGCACCACGACGTTGATCGCTCAACGCAATCACTTCAATTTCTTTTTCATCGCTGCCTTGGCGAAGTTTAATCATCGCCCCGATTTCTACATTTTTACTTACTTTGGCACGCTGACCGTTGTAATGGACTTTGCCCCCTTCAATCATCGCTTTCGCAATGCTACGAGTTTTATAAAAACGCGCCGCCCAAAGCCATTTATCTAAACGCACTTCGTTATTTTCAGCCATAACTCTTCCTATTTCTCTCACTTTGCGTATGATGAGCCAATGACAAGATAATAGGGCTAATATGATGAAAAAACAACTTCCACACATTCTCTCCCTTTCTACGGTGGCAAGATCCCGTTTGTTTGAAATTCAAGCTGTCGAACTCAAATTCTCCAATGGAATTGACCGCACTTATGAACGTTTTCGCCCTTTCAATCGAGATTCAGTAATGGCAATTGCCATCTATGGTGAAGATTTACTCCTGGTTCGTGAATATGCGGTCGGAACAGAACAATATGAATTAGGTTTTGTAAAAGGTGGAATGGATACGGGAGAAACACCCGAACAAAGTGCGAATCGCGAATTACAGGAAGAAATTGGCTTTGGGGCAAAAAAATGGACGTTTTTACGCACTATGAAGATCAATCCACAAATTATGGGCCATAAAATGCACATTTTACTAGGTGAAAATTTATACCCAAATCAACTGGAAGGAGACGAACCTGAGCCATTAGAAATCGTACGTTACCCTTTATCTCAACTTGACGCGCTATTGATGAGCGATGAATTTAATGAGGCAAGAAACTTAACCGCACTTTATACATTGCGAGATTATTTAAAAAAACGTCAATAAATCGAATAGATTTAAATAAATTCAAATTATAAATACTTCACTTTAAATAAAACTTGAATAAGTTTCATTTTTTTGAGAATGTATGGAAATTTAAAAAATAGGAAAAACCATGCTTCATAACAACTTAAAAGAATTAACCTTCCGAGGAATGTTTCTTGGTGCATTAATCACCGTGATATTTACCGCATCTAATGTTTATTTAGGGCTTAAAGTAGGGATGACTTTCGCCTCCTCCATTCCAGCTGCCGTAATCTCTATGGCAATTTTAAAATTCTTCAAGGATTCCAGTATCTTAGAAAATAACATGGTGCAAACTCAAGCTTCATCAGCGGGAACATTATCTTCTGTTATTTTCGTTCTTCCGGGCCTATTAATGATGGGTTACTGGCAAGAATTCCCATTCTGGCAAACTGTGCTTATCTGTGCCTCCGGTGGCACCTTGGGTGTATTATTCACCATCCCGTTACGTCGTGCTATGGTCGTAAACAGCGACTTACCTTATCCTGAAGGTGTCGCGGCAGCTGAAATCTTAAAAGCAGGCAATAATGACGAAAGTGACAGCGGTGTAAAAGATATCGCTTATGGCGGTATTTTTGCAGGAACTGTTGCATTCTTAACCAACGCATTACGCGTCATGTCTGATAGCGCAAGTGCATGGTTCTCCAACGGCAAAGCCGTTTTCCAATTACCGATGGGTTTCTCTCTTGCATTAGTAGGTGCGGGCTACTTAATCGGTATTGTAGGAGGTCTTGCGATGTTATTCGGTACATTCCTTGCATGGGGTGTAGCGGTACCTTATTTCACTGCAACAGGTGATATGCCAACTGATGCCTCTATTGTTAGTTATGCCATGGCTGAATGGAAAACGAAAGTTCGCTTTATTGGTGTGGGTACTATCGGTATTGCAGCGATTTGGACATTATTAATCCTTCTCAAACCAATGATTGAAGGGATGGTTCATTCTTTCCGTATGTTAAAAGGCTCACAAGCTGAATCAGAAAATCGTATTGATATCGACTTATCACCAAAAACCATCATTTACATTTTATTGGCGACTGTCGTGTTAATCGTAATTTCTTTATATCACTTCGTTGCTACGGCACCAATTTCTGCTGAACTTGCCATTTTATTAGTGGTGGTTTGTACTCTACTTGCTGTGTTAATTGGTTTCTTCGTCGCAGCGGCATCGGGTTATATGGCGGGATTAGTTGGTTCATCCTCTAGCCCAATTTCAGGTATTGGGATTATTTCTGTGATCGTGATTTCACTTGTTTTAGTAACCATTGGTAAAAGCAGTGGCTTATTTGAAACTGCAGATGGTCAAAAATTCTTAACCGCATTAACCTTGTTCACCGCATCGATCGTTTTAACCACAGCAACGATTTCAAACGATAACTTGCAAGACTTAAAAACCGGTCTTCTAGTTGAAGCCACCCCTTGGAGACAACAGGTTGCATTGATTATCGGTTGTTTCGTTGGTGCGTTAGTGATTGCGCCAGTATTAGAAATTTTATACCACGCTTATGGCTTCACGGGTGCATTACCGCGTCCAGACATGGACCCAACGCAAGCGCTTTCTGCACCGCAAGCAACCATTATGACCACCATCTCACAAGGTATTTTTACCAACCATTTAGAATGGACTTATATTTTAACTGGTGTGGGGTTAGGTATTGTATTGATTATTGTGGATGCATTTATGCGTAAAACCAGCAAAGGTCGCTTTGCCTTACCAGTATTAGCGGTAGGTATTGGTATTTACTTACCACCATCAATCAATATGCCGGTTGTGGTCGGTGCTGTGATGGCATGGCTTATCACTCGCAATATTAAGAGCTATGCAAAACGCACTAACAATACTGAAGTGGAGAAAAAAGCAGAACGTTTCGGTACACTTTTTGCAGCTGGTTTAATTGTGGGGGAAAGCTTAATGGGCGTAATTTTAGCTTTCATTATCGCAGCCTCAGTGACATCAGGCGGCTCTGAAGCACCATTAGCCTTAGAATTAGAAAACTGGGATAATATGGGTGAATTACTTGGTCTTGCCGTATTCATCTTTGGTATTTTTGTTTTCATTTCTCGCGTATTACGTGCGAAGAGATCAAAATAACAGATGAAAATAGGCTATCTTCGGATAGCCTATTACAGGAGTATAAAATGTCAACTCAATCCCCCTATTTGAATGCAATTATTCTCTTTCCACTTATTACACAAGTGATTGGAAGTAGTATAGCTTATGTTGTTTTTGAACTAGACTATTACCGAGAAGGCTATTTTGACTCAGCCTTATTCGGTTTTTTTTTGACATTTTGGTTATTCACCGTACCCACAATCATTATTGCCTATTTTACTAAACGCTGTGGTTACCTTCGATATCAATGGAAAAAAATCCTCTTTCTCTCGTTTATTATTGTTTTTTGTTACTCGAGTACAGGTAATTTGATAATAGCTCCCAATACAAAATACCTTACTGATCGAGCATTATTCGTACTTAGCGGTTCTATTATTATGACAATCTATACAATCATTATCCTGCCACTGCTATTGCCTAAATCAAAGTAGAAAATAAGCATGCTATTATCTCAATCTCTTCTCGATCAAATCCTTAAACTCGCCAATGAAGCAGGAAAACATTTAGCTCGTTTTTACCAACAGGATGTGAAAATACAAACTAAATCGGATAATACCCCTGTCACGGAAGCAGATTTATTTGTCAGCCAATTTTTAATCGAAAAATTGACCGCACTTTTCCCTGATATTCCTGTTCTTTCAGAGGAAAATTGCAATATTCCCTTTAAACAACGCCAAACTTGGCAAACTTATTGGCTAATCGATCCCCTTGATGGTACACAGCAATTTATCGATCGCACAGATCAATTTTCGGTGTTAATTACACTCGTGCAAAACCACCAACCTGTACTGGGTGTTATTCACTTCCCTATTTTGAATATCACCTATTACGCAATGAAAGGTTTTGGGGCATTCAAACAAAGTAACAAAGAGATAACACGCTTACAGCCAAGAAAAATTGATCTTACAAAACCGTTAAAAATCGCCGTTGGCGCGACCACTTCACAAGAAAAAGTGCGGTCAATTTTAACGAAGAATTTGTTATGCAAATTTACGGTGGTCGGTTCTAGTAGTTTAAAAAGTGGTTTAGTCGCAGAAGGAACCGTTGATTGCTATATTCGCCTCGGTAAAACCGGTGAATGGGACACGGCAGGTTCTGAAATTTTATTAGCTGAAATCAATGGCGGAATTTTCGATCCACACTTTCAGCCACTCACCTATAACCAGCGTGAAAGTTTAATTAATCCAAACTTTGTGATGGTGTCAGATAATACACAAAATTGGGCATCTGTCTTTCAATTTAATTGATTGGTTCGATTGGTAAAGTGCAGTAATATATTGCATTATTTAAAAAAACTACTCGGAACAATAAGGAATAATATGCAAACTAATAATAACTGTATCGTGATTTTTGGTGCTTCCGGTGATTTGACTCACCGTAAACTCATTCCAGCACTTTATAATCTGTTCAAATTTGGTCGTTTAAACAAATTTTCTGTATTGGGTGTCGCGCGTTCAGAATTAAACGATGACACTTTCCGTGAAAAAATGCGTGAAGCGCTACTTGAAACAGAAGAAACCACGCCAGAAACGCTAGACGCTTTTTGTAGCCATCTCTATTATCAAGCCGTAAATACATCTGATGCAGCCGATTACGGTAAATTAGTACCTCGTTTAGAAGAATTACATACTAAATATCAAACGAATGGCAACACCCTTTACTATATGTCCACACCACCAAGCTTATATGGTGTGATTCCAGAATGCCTTGCAGCTCATGGTTTAAATACAGAAAAAGAGGGTTGGAAACGCATTATTGTTGAAAAACCTTTTGGTTACGATGAAAAAACAGCACAAGAACTCGACGTCCAAATTCATCGTTTCTTTGAAGAACATCAAATCTATCGTATTGACCATTATCTTGGTAAAGAAACCGTACAAAACTTACTTGTTTTACGTTTCTCAAATGGGTGGTTTGAGCCTCTCTGGAACCGTAATTTCATTGATTATGTGGAAATTACCGGTGCTGAATCAATTGGTGTAGAAGAGCGTGGCGGTTATTATGATGGCTCTGGTGCAATGCGTGATATGTTCCAAAACCACTTATTACAAGTTTTAGCCATGGTAGCAATGGAACCGCCCGCAATCATTAATGCGAACTCAATGCGTGATGAAGTGGCCAAAGTCATGCATTCTTTACGTCCATTAACGCAAGATGACGTTGAGCACAACTTAGTGCTTGGTCAATATACTGCAGCGGAAATTGATGGCAAAGAAGTCAAAGGCTATTTACAAGAAAAAGGCGTTCCAGCTAACTCTCGCACTGAAACCTTTATGGCATTACGTTGCGAAATCGAAAACTGGCGTTGGGCTGGCGTACCTTTCTATGTGCGTACAGGGAAACGCTTACCGGCACGTGTGACGGAAATTGTAATTCATTTTAAAACTACTCCGCACCCTGTATTCAGCCAAAATGCACCAGAAAATAAATTGATCATTCGTATTCAGCCTGATGAAGCCATTTCAATGCGCTTTGGTTTGAAAAAACCAGGTGCAGGCTTTGAAGCCAAAGAAGTATCAATGGATTTCCGTTATGCCGATTTAGCCGACGAGCAAGTACTCACGGCTTATGAACGCTTATTACTTGATGCGATGAAAGGCGATGCGACACTCTTTGCGCGTACTGATGCCGTACACGCTGCATGGAAATTTGTTCAACCGATTTTAGACTACAAAGACGCAGGCGGTCGAGTTCATGAATATGAAGCGGGTACTTGGGGACCAGTTGCCGCTGAAAAACTCATTGCGAAAAGTGGTCGCGTATGGCGTAAACCAAGCGGTAAAATGAAGAAAAAGGTTTAATCATCAATATCTCGCCTTCTTCAATAAATAGAAGAAGGCTTATCACCGAATAGAGAGAAACAAACATGAACACCATTACCTTCCCAACAGCTCAGCATGCTGTTGAAAAGATTGCTCAAGAATTTGTGATTTATAGCCAATTAAATCACCCTGTGCATATTTCTCTTTCTGGCGGTTCAACGCCTAAGCTGTTATTCAAAACTTTAGCCAAAGCGCCTTATACCGAACAAATCAACTGGAAGAATCTGCATTTTTGGTGGGGCGATGATCGCATGGTTCAACCAACCAATCCAGAAAGCAACTACGGTGAAGTGCAAAAGCTCTTATTCGATCATATTCAAATTCCCGCAGAAAATATCCACCGAATTTGTGGCGAAAATGAACCTCACTTTGAGTTAAAACGCTTTGAAGAAGAATTAAGTGCGGTCATTCCAAACGGTGTTTTTGATTGGATCATTTTAGGTATGGGGACTGACGGTCATACAGCTTCTCTCTTCCCACATCAAACTAATTTTGATGATGAAAACCTAGCTGTCATTGCTAAACACCCTGAAAGCGGTCAAATTCGCATTTCTAAAACAGCCAAACTCATTGAACAAGCCAAACGCATTACCTACTTAGTCACTGGTGAAAGCAAAGCTGATATTTTAAAAGAAATCCAAACGACTCCTGCAGAAAATCTGCCTTATCCTGCTGCCAAAATTAAAGCAAAAAATGGGGTGACGGAATGGTATTTGGATAAAGCAGCGGCGGCATTATTGTAATACGCCTACACAAAGGAACTTCAAGATGAAAAAAATATTGTTATTAGCTTTATTACCCGTAACCTCAATGGCTGCCTCAATCAAAGGTATTGGAGAAATCTACCAAGATTGGGATTTAATCTGTGATAACACGGGTACTTGTCGCATGGCGGGTTATCAAGAGAATAGAGATGATCCAGTGTCCATTTTATTTACTCGAGAAGCAGGCGAAAATACACCTGTGGAAGGGGAACTGACTATTTTACCATTCGGTGAAAATGACCGTGATATTCAAGTGGGTCAAGATGTTGAAATTTGGCTAAACGACAAATCATTAGGCACTATCAAGCATATTTCTGATAGCAATCCAGATAAACTCACTGAAGAACAAACCAAGGCAATACTTAGCGGATTGACAAAAGAAAGCGAAATTCGTCTTACCTATGGTAAAACCACGCTCAGAGTGTCTGACAGAGGTGCCGCAGCTGTAATGCTAAGAATGGATGAATTCCAACAGCGGTTAAACACACCTTCGGCTCTCATTCGTCGAGGCCAAGAAAAACATGCGGTATTAGCGCCACAGACTGCACCCAAAATTGAGGTAACAAGTGTAAATAACCGCAAAAAAATAGAATTAAAACGCGGCGAAAAACAATACGATAACGTGCTAGCATTATTACGTAAAACTTACAACGGTTGCAAGGATGAAGATGAAGTAAGCCAAGATATAACGCTTTATCCCTTAACACAAAATAAGGTATTAGCCGAGGTACTTTGTGTCAGAGGTGCTTATCAACGTACCAATTACTATGCAGTACTTGATGACAAATTGAGTAAAGTAGAACAAATCTTGGCGGGGCTATACAACGAAGCAGGCTATGATGAAAAACAAGGTTATGCATTTGTAAGAGGCACTTACAAAGGACGCGGATTAGGTGATTGCTTGGGGGGGCAAGATGCCGTATGGAATGGCAAAATCTTTATCCGCACCTCAAAATGGACGACTGGATCTTGTAAAGGTTTTGGCGGTGGTGCATGGCAGTTGCCGATTTTTGTTAGTAACATTATCGTAAAATAAAAACTCACGATTACTACAAGCGATTAAATTTTACGAATATTCTTTTAGGAATTTATAAAATGAAAAAAGTTATTCTTCTCTCGCTATTACCACTTACCACAATGGCAACGCCAATAAAAGGTTTTTTTGAAAACTATCAAGATTGGGATTTAGTCTGTGATAATTTAGGAACTTGTCGCATGGCAGGGTATCAAGAAGATGAAGGTTTTGATAACCGAGTTTCACTTTTATTCACCAGACAAGCAGGCGAGGATGCTCCCATTAATGCAGAATTAATTTTCTTGGATTATGATGAAAATGATAAACCGATAAAACTAGATGACAAAATCCAAATTATCTTAAATGGTAAATCGCTTGGAACCATACAAAATTTAAAAAATAGTTCGTCTAAATTAAGTGCAAAACAAACTACCGAATTATTAACCGCATTAAAAGATCATGCCGATATTCAATTCATTTCTGGCCAGTTTAAAAGGTATATTTCAGACAAAGGCGCAACAGCTGCAATGCTTAAAATGGATGAATTCCAACAACGATTAAATACACCTTCAGCACTCGTTCGTCAAGGTCAAGATAAACGTGCTGTATTAGCCCCACAAGCTATTCCTAAAATTGAAGCAGTAAAAATCAACAATCGAAAAACGGTTGATCTACAACGAGGAGAAAAAAATTTTGATAATGTATTAACGTTATTACGTCAAAGTAACGGTACTAATGAAAATGCTGATAATTATTGTAGTGCACTTCACCAAGATGAAGGTTGGAGTGGACTTATCACTCAATATCCATTAACAAAAGGCAAAGTTCTAGCCGAAACTATTTGCATTATGGCTGCCTATCAACACTATAACTACTATGCAGTAATGGATGAAAAACTCAGTAAAGTAGAACAAGTACTGGCAAGTCAATATAACGATGTTATGTATGATGATAAAAAACACATCTTAACTGTAATAGGCTCATTTAAGTCACGGGGTATTGGTGATTGTTGGCATGGGAAAGAAGCTGTCTGGAATGGAAAAATATTTATCCGCACTTCAGAATGGACAACTGGGTCTTGTAAAGGTTTTACTGGTGGTGCATGGCAATTGCCTATTTTTGTGAGCGAGATTAACGTCAAATAGAAATTTATGCTTATAGAGTGTGAAAAATAACATTTCACGCATGCAAATATTCCATCTTCAGCATAGGAAACTTAATATGATTAACTATAAAACAAACTATCCTATTTCAGTTGAGCAATTTATTGAATTGCTAAACAAAACAACGCTCGGGGCTCGCCGTCCGTTAGAGGATGAAAAACGTGTCGCGACGATGTTGCATCATGCAGATTTATTAGTCACCGCTTGGGACGATGAACAATTAGTGGGTGTGGCACGTTCCATAACGGATTTTGTTTATTGCTGTTATTTATCTGATTTAGCAGTTGATGAACAATATCAAAAGCAAGGTATCGGCTTGCAGTTAATTGAACACACTAAACAAGCCTTACATCCACAAGCCAAAATTGTGCTCTTATCTGCTCCACAAGCAGTGGATTATTATCCGCATATTGGATTTACACAGCACATGAGTGCATGGACAAAGAGTTAAAAAACGCTTGGAAAAGTAACCGCACTTTTAGGTAGCAAGAAGATGGATTACTGATAGCGCACGCTTCATAGCGTGTGTTTGTGGCAAAGGCACACGTTTGGAAACGTGTGCCATCGTGGGTTCAATCAATTAATGGTTTAATAGGATTATGAACTTAGAATCTAACACCATTGGTATTTTAGTCAGTTGTAGTAGCGTGGTTGCAACAATTATAACTGGTTGGATTGCTATTTGGATTTCTCAAAAGACTTTTTCTTATTCTCAAAAAAAACAAGATTTTGAGTATTTAAGTTATGCTATAGAAAATTTTGCCTCCATCTCAGAATGGAGGAGAATTAAACGACAATTATTTTTTAGAACAATATCTTATTTTAAAGGATTAGACGATAAACAGATAATATTATTAATAACCATATTAAAGAATGATAAGAATTCTGATTTGGTTAAGTTAAATATAATAACTAGAGGAATAAAAGAGAAATTAATAAAGTTATTATATAAAAACAACTCAACAGTAATAGAACCCATGTATAAAGATAAGTTCAGTTACCTATTATTTAGAAAATCTAGTTCTTATAAAATATTTTCTTGGCTTTTATTCTTTGTTTGGTTGTTTTTCATACTGTGTATTAGTATTGAGATAAACCTTATATCTAAAAGTATAATAACTTTTCATTTATTGTCTTTACCTTTTGTATGGATTCCTGAGTTCTATTTACTAAGAAGTATCGATAAGAGAGAGCAAATAGATAAACTAGAGGCCTACGCGCCAGCGTAAATAAAAAACAATTGAAAAAACGACCGCACTTTTTGCGTGTAGTCATGTGGTGCAACTTGTTGCACCAAAGTATTCAAATCGGTACAACAACTTGTACCCTACCAACAGGAGAAAACAATGTCAGTAAAAGGCGACATCGGTGTTATCGGCTTAGCCGTAATGGGGCAAAACCTCATTTTAAATATGAACGACCACGGGTTTAAAGTGGTAGCGTATAACCGTACCACATCTAAAGTGGATGAATTTTTACAAGGTGCAGCAAAAGGCACCAATATTATCGGCGCATACTCTTTAGAAGATTTAGCTTCTAAATTAGAAAAACCACGTAAAGTGATGTTAATGGTGCGCGCGGGTGATGTGGTGGATCAATTCATTGAGGCATTATTACCGCACTTAGAAGAAGGCGACATCATTATTGATGGTGGTAACTCAAACTATCCAGATACAAATCGTCGTGTAAAAGCATTGGCTGAAAAAGGTATTCGCTTTATCGGTTCGGGTGTTTCGGGCGGTGAAGAAGGCGCGCGCCATGGGCCATCTATCATGCCGGGTGGTAACCACGAAGCATGGCCATATGTCAAACCAATCTTCCAAGCAATCTCAGCTAAAACCGAACAAGGTGAGCCTTGCTGTGACTGGGTTGGCGGTGAAGGCGCAGGCCACTTTGTGAAAATGGTTCACAATGGTATCGAATATGGCGATATGCAATTAATCTGTGAAGCTTACCAATTCTTAAAAGAAGGTTTAGGCTTAAGCTATGAAGAAATGCAAGCTATCTTCGCAGAATGGAAAAAAACTGAACTTGATAGCTATTTAATCGATATCACCACCGATATTCTTGGTTATAAAGATGCTGATGGTGAACCATTAGTTGAAAAAATCTTAGATACAGCTGGCCAAAAAGGAACAGGTAAATGGACGGGTATCAATGCATTAGATTTCGGTATTCCATTAACCTTAATCACTGAATCCGTCTTTGCTCGTTGCGTCTCTTCATTTAAAGATCAACGTGTTGCCGCTAATCAATTATTCGGCAAAACAATTCAACCTGTTGAAGGCGATAAAAAAGTTTGGATTGAGGCGGTACGTAAAGCTTTATTGGCGTCAAAAATCATTTCTTACGCACAAGGCTTTATGCTGATTCGCGAAGCCTCTGAACAATTTGGCTGGAACATCAACTACGGCGCAACAGCGTTGTTATGGCGTGAAGGTTGTATTATCCGTAGCCGTTTCTTAGGTAACATTCGTGATGCATATGAAGCGAACCCAGATTTAATCTTCTTAGGTTCAGATAGTTACTTCAAAGGCATTTTAGAAAACGCATTAAGTGACTGGCGTAAAGTGGTCGCAAAATCTATCGAAGTAGGCATTCCAATGCCTTGTATGGCATCAGCTATTACCTTCTTAGATGGTTACACGTCAGCCCGTTTACCAGCAAACTTATTGCAGGCACAACGTGACTACTTCGGCGCACATACTTATGAGCGTACCGACAAACCACGCGGTGAATTCTTCCACACCAACTGGACAGGTCGCGGTGGTAATACTGCATCCACCACTTATGATGTGTAAGTAAAAAACTCGTGATAAACTCACCGCACTTTGTTCGCATAAAGTGCGGTTTATTTTTACCTTATTTTGGAGAAACCTATGTTATCTCAATCACGCTTAGATAAAATTTCAGAAATGGAAAACCTTCTCAATGAAGCGGAAAGTTTCTTAGCCGAAGCGGAACAATTTCTTGAAAAATGGCAAGCCTTCTTACCCAAAATGAAAACCTTAGAACACTATTATTTTGATGGTGACTGGCGAGAAGATTATCAAGCTTATGAGGACGGTAAGATCCCCGAGGATATGCCTTGTGGTGTATTAAGTGAAGATTTAGTGTTTAATGCGAGTACGGGGCATCATAGTTTGGCGATTGAATATTTGAAAGTGGTTGCGAAAGTATTAGATCAAGCTAAAGATTAACATTCAATATATTTAATTGTTCAGAAAAATAGCGAAAAACACATATTTTTGAACTTTCATTCATCTCTGTTTGTCTTACGGATTACTATCATGATAGATAGTTTTATATGTTAAACACGGAGAGATCCTATGAAATTAATTGGAAAATCACTTGTTATCGCGATGACTGTTATTTCCCTTGCAGCATGTGGGAATATGAGTCGCACTCAAAAAAATACAACAGCTGGCGCGGCTATCGGTGGCGCAGCAGGCTATATGATTGGCGGTAATGCCGCAACGACATTAGGCGGTGCCGCATTAGGTGGCTTAATCGGTAGCCAAGTTCATAAATAGTCAAAAAAATAACCGCACTTAATGAGTGCGGCTATTTTTTTATTGTTTCTCTGTTGCTTTTTCTGCGCTTGGTTTACGGCGTTTACCAATGTTTTTCGTATCTTTATGACGAAGTTTGGTTTTCTTCTTCACCTCTGACTTTTTCTTTTCTTCACGCTTTTCTTTAATTCGTGCTTTTTGTTTTTTAGACATAGATTTTACTTCCCCATCTTTTGGTGGTTTGGTACGAGGTTCTAAGCCTTCTAAAATACGAGCTTTCAAAAGCTCTTCCGTGTAGCGTTTAATTTTACCGAGCAATTTGTAATCATGTGCTTCAACAAAAGAAACAGCCGTGCCTTTTTTTCCTGCACGAGCGGTACGACCAATACGATGCAAATATGTATCTGCACTGTAAGGTAAATCGAAGTTCATGACATGCGTCACATCATCAATATCAATCCCGCGAGCAGCCACATCAGTAGCCACTAACACCGTAACAACACCTGATTTCAATTTATCAATAGCGTTATTACGTTGCGTTTGTGCCATATCGCCTTCTAGATAAGTAGAGCGAATGCCACGTTTACGCAAAGTGTCAGAAAGTTCTCGTACATCTTCGCGACGACGAACAAATACAATACCACGGCTCACTTTCTCAGTTTCGATAAAACGTGCAAGTAACTTAATTTTATGTTCATTGCTATCGGCGTGATAATACCACTGGTTGATTTTTTTACGCTCACGACGGCTTGGCTCGGCATCAATTTTTACCGGATCATTTAATAAACGTTCTGCAAAATCAACTAATAACTCCCCTTCTAATGTGGCAGAGAAAAGAAGAGTTTGTTTACGCCAACGTGTTTCAGCGGCAATTTTCTCTGCATCTTGACCAAAGCCCATTTGCAACATGCGATCTGCTTCATCAAAAATCAGCATTTCTACCGCACGACAATCAAAGTTCTCTTCTTTGATGTATTGCAATAAACGCCCCGGTGTTGCCACCACGATATCCTGATTTGAATTAAATACTTCCCCATGATTTTGATAAGCCACGCCGCCGGTAATGGTAGCTATCTTCAAATGCGTGAATTGCGCCAACTCTTCCGCTTGCTCTGCAACCTGCATTGCCAACTCACGGGTTGGCGTTAAAATTAAAATGCGAGGCGCGCCTGGCTTACGACGCGGATAATCCAATAAATGCTGAATCGCAGGCAATAAAAATGCGGCTGTTTTCCCTGTACCTGTTGGTGCAGAACCGAGCACATCTCGCTCTTCCATGGCAGCGGGGATCGCTTCTAATTGAATTGCAGTTGGACGGGTGTAGCCTTTCTTTTCTAAGGCTTTTAATAATTCGGGGGAAAGATCGAATTCTTCAAATGGGGATAAATTCATTATTTTGCGTTAATTTGTTAAAATTGTGGCTGATTATACCTGAAAGTGCGGTCATTTTCCGCAAGATTTTATGAGCAGCTTTACCTTCAAACAATTCCATATTAATCAACAACATTGTGCAATGAAAGTCGGCACAGATGGCATTTTACTTGGTGCTTGGGCGGATGTGTCTGATTGTCAGCGTATTCTTGATATGGGGACTGGCACAGGCTTGGTTGCATTAATGCTCGCCCAACGAAGTCATGAGTATTGTCAAATTGAAGCCATTGAACTTGATCCCCTTGCAGCACAACAAGCGCAAGAAAACTTTAAGGCCTCACCATGGCACAATCGCCTTCATTTAACACACCAAGATGTGCAAACTTATTGCCAAAAAACAGCACATCAATATGATTTAATTGTGGCGAATCCGCCTTATTTTACGCAAGGTGTGGAATGTAAAAATGATGAGCGTGCACTTGCCCGTTATGTTCAACAAAGTCATTTAGATTGGCTAAATTGGGCGGCAAGTTGTTTATCCGAAAAAGGAAAAATCAGTTTTGTCTTGCCTTATGAGGCGGGAAAAACATTGATAAATTCAACCGCACTTTATTGCATCAAGCAGACGAATGTCATTACAAAAATAGGAAAAGATCCACAGCGGATGTTGCTCACGTTTAGCCGAGAGAATTTGCCACAGGTAAAAGATAGCTTGGTGATTTATGATGAAAACAATCAGTACACCGAAGCATTTATTGCGTTAACGAAGGCATTCTATTTGAAAATGTAAGGGCATATTACTATGCCCTTTTTTATTGATGTGATTAGTGGCTTTCCGCTTTGACGAGTTTCGTCCAGTTGTAATAACCATATAATGAGTTAAGTAAGTAAGCACTATACATTAAGTACATCGCTGGCTGCTCTGCCCAAAGTAAAATGGAAAGCACATTTAAGACAATCCACAATAACCATTGCTCACGATAACGCAAAATCATCAATAATTGCGCCGCTACAGTGATAATTGTGGTTAAACCATCTAATCCTGTAGAGCTCCCACCCGCTGCTTTTAAAGCCTGCACAAAGCAGAATGTACCAATCCCAACACTCACGAGTAACATTGCCCAACCTTTTGGCGTCAAGGCTTTTGCAATTACACTTTCACCACCATTATCATTTTGCATGTGTTGTTTCCACATAAAATAGCCGATAAATTGTGATGGGATATACACATAGAGCACCGTATTCATTTCACCAAGGAAATTGTTTCCCCAGGCAACATAAAAATAGGTGTAAGCAAAAATAAGCCCAAAGAAATAATTGCTAATTTTTCCTTTACTCACCAATACCACACAGAGAATACCTGCAATACCCGAAATCATGCCTAATGGGCTATCTGGTGCAAGAACATAAGCAATAATTTGCGCAGCAAGGAAAATAACTACCCATGCCACTTCAAAAGGCTTCCAACCGGATAAAAATTCTTCTTTAAGTCGTTCTGTCCAATTCATGGAACACTCCTGTTTTATGAAAAAGTATGCCATTTTTACACCGCACTTTTTTAAAGTAAAGCTTAGGTGATATTTAATTTAATTATTGTGAGAAAAATCACACTTTACTTTTCATGCTTTTACTCGTCTTCACCTTGCATTCCCTTATAATCAGACTACAATATCGGCCCATTTTAAGAGATTCATTAAGAGGAAGATAATGTCATTTGCAATCGGTCAACGTTGGATTAGCGAAACAGAAAATAGCCTCGGATTAGGGATGATTACCGCCTTAGATTTCCGTTCTGTAACCCTTCACTTTCCTGCCTCGGATGAAACCCGAATTTATGCGGTGGCACAAGCGCCATTAACCCGAATTGCATTAAATAAAGGAGAACAACTTCATCACCAAGCTGGTTGGCAAGGTAAAGTCCTCGATATTCAAGAAATGAATGGTCTCTTATTTTATTTAGTCAAAAATATGCAAGGCGAAGAGATTATCGTCAATGAAAAAGAACTTTCTCCGATAATTTCTTTTAGCCAAGCGAAAGATCGCCTCTTTTCATCGCAAATTGACCGCAGTGAACATTTTGCGTTGCGCTATCAAACCCTTCTGCATCAACAAGCTCAATTTCAATCGCCTTTGCGAGGCTTACGAGGTAATCGTGCGGGTTTAATTCCTCATCAGCTTCATATTGCGCAAGAGGTAGGAAATCGTATCAATCCTCGTGTGCTCTTAGCGGATGAAGTGGGGTTAGGTAAAACCATTGAAGCGGGGATGATTTTGCAAAACCAGCTTTTTGCTGAAAAAGTACAACGTGTGTTAATTATTGTACCGGAGACCTTGCAACATCAATGGCTTGTCGAAATGCTTCGTCGTTTTAATTTACATTTTTCATTATTTGATGAAGAACGTTGTGAAGATTTTGCCGAACAAGCCATTAATCCATTTAGCACGGAAAGCTTAATTATCTGTGCACTAGACTGGTTGAAAGCTCACCCTCATCGCGTACAACAAGCCATTGAAGCTGAATTTGACTGTTTAATTGTCGATGAAGCACATCATTTGGCTTGGTCTGAAAATGCGCCGAGTGCAGCTTATTTATTGGTGGAACAATTAGCAAACGCTATTCCATCTGTTTTATTACTTACCGCAACGCCTGAACAACTGGGCTTGGAAAGCCATTTTGCACGTTTACGCTTACTTGATCCTGAACGTTTTTATGATTACCAAGCGTTCTTGAAGGAACAAGAAAACTATCAGCCTGTTGCGGATGCAGTGCAATCATTGCTTTCAGAGAAGCCGCTAAGTGCGGTCGAAAAAAATCATATTTCTGATTTACTTCATGAGCAGGATGTCGAACCATTATTTAAAGCCTTAGACTGTCACAATGACGACGAAAAGCAAGCGGCACGACAAGAACTCATTCAAAATCTCATCGATCGACATGGCACAAGCCGTATTTTATTTCGTAACACACGCCAAGGTGTAAAAGGTTTTCCACATCGGGTTTATCACCAAGTAACAATTGATGCAGCTGAAGTAGACGAAAAAATTCATTGGTTAATTGATTTTCTAAAATCACACCGAAATGAAAAAATCTTAGTCATTTGTAAAACAGCACAAACGGCAATTCAACTTGAGCAAATTTTACGAGAAAAAGAAGCCATTCGCAGTGCTGTTTTCCATGAAAGAATGTCAATCATTGAACGAGATCGCGCGGCGGCTTATTTTGCAGATACTGATAATGGCGCACAAGTTTTACTGAGTTCTAGCATTGGTTCTGAAGGCAGAAATTTCCAATTTGCTTGTCATCTCGTACTCTTCGATTTACCAGAAAATCCTGACTTACTTGAGCAATGTATTGGCCGTTTAGATCGCATCGGGCAAACGCGAGACGTACAAATTTATGTACCTTGCCTCGCAGGCTCTACACAGCAAGATTTAGCACGTTGGTATCATGAAGGTTTAAATGCCTTTGAACAAACTTGTCCTATTGGTATGGCATTGTTTGAACAATATGAAGCTTTATTAAAAGTGCAGTCAGAAAATAAAGCAGATTTTGAGCAACTCATTCTCCAAACGCAAAAACAAGCAAAAGAATTGCGTTTAGCCTTAGAGAAAGGGCGTGATCGTTTGTTAGAATTAAATTCTAATGGTGGCGAAAAGGCACAACGACTTGCGGCAGAAATTGCTCAAACTGATAATTCACCGCAATTAGTCGATTTTGCACTGAATTTATTTGATATTATTGGCGTAGAACAAGATCATTTAGGTGAAAAGAGCATTGTCATCACGCCAACGGGCACCATGCTTGTTCCTGATTTTCCAGGACTAAAAGAAGAAGGTATCACAGTAACCTTTGACCGACAACTTGCTCTTGCGCGTGAAGAATTAGAATTTCTTACCTGGGATCACCCAATGATACGCCAAGGTATTGATTTAATCGCTTCTGGTGACATTGGTAAAGCTGCGATGGCATTATTAATCAATAAACAACTGCCTGCTGGCACGCTGTTGGTTGAATTGATTTATATAATTGAAAGCCAATCACCAAAAGGTTTGCAACTGAATCGTTTTCTTCCACCTACACCAGTTCGATTATTGCTGGATAGCAAAGGAAATGATCTCGCTGGACAAGTTAATTTTGATACGTTGCAAAATAAACTTAAACCACTAGGCAAAGACATTACGAATAAAATGATCAAAATGGCTCGTCCAAATATTGAGCAATTAATTAAACTAGGCGATCACAAAATGACTGAAATCGCACAAGCTAAAATTCGAGAAGCCAGTAAGTTAGCAGATCAAATATTAAGTACTGAGCTCAATCGACTTATCGCCTTGAAAGCTGTAAATAAAAATATTCGTCAGGCTGAAATTGATTTATTAGAAAAACAACGCGTGCTTTCTCTGGAAGAGTTAAGTAAAGCAAGCTGGCGATTAGATAGTCTTCGGGTAATAGTGACAAACAAAGAATAATATGGCACTTATTGAATACCATCCCCCTTTAGAACCTTATTTAGATATTATCTACCAAGATAATCATATCTGCGTGGTGAACAAACCAAGTGGTTTACTTTCTGTACCAGGTAACCAGCCAGAGTACTATGATAGTGCAATGAGTCGGGTAAAAGAGAAATTTGGATTTTGTGAACCTGCACACCGTTTAGATATGGCCACAAGTGGGATTATTTTGTTTGCATTAAGTAAAGCAGCAGATAAAGAGTTGAAACGTCAATTCCGTGAACGTGAGCCAAAGAAATATTATCAAGCGTTAGTCTGGGGACACTTAGAACAAGATAATGGGGAAATTAATCTTCCAATGATTTGTGATTGGGAAAATCGCCCACGCCAACGCATTGATTTTGTTTTCGGCAAAAGAGCGGTCACTTTTTATGAAGTTTTAGAACGGTTACCAACTAACTGTACTCGAGTTAAACTGACACCAATCACTGGACGCTCACACCAACTGCGTTTACATACTCTCGCACTTGGACATCCCATTTTAGGTGACAAGTTTTATTCTCACCCACAAGCTAAATCGATGTCACCTCGCTTATGCTTACATGCAGAAGAACTTACGATTACGCACCCTATCACTGGTGAAAAAATGACATTCAGAGCTGAAGCTGAATTTTAGGAAAACAAGACATAAAAAAGGCTCACATCAGTGAGCCTTTTTATTTTATAACAAATTATTATTCCGCTGCTGCTTCTGCAACTTCTGGACGATCAACTAACTCAATGTATGCCATTGGAGCGTTGTCACCTGCACGGAAACCACATTTTAAGATACGGGTGTAACCACCTGCACGTTGAGCAAAACGTGGACCTAATTCATTGAATAATTTCGCAACAGTTTCGATGTTGCGAGTACGAGCGAATGCTAAACGACGGTTTGCAACGCTATCTTCTTTTGCTAATGTAATTAACGGTTCAACTACACGACGTAATTCTTTAGCTTTTGGTAAAGTAGTCTTGATGATTTCATGACTAACTAAAGCACTTGCTAAGTTACGGAACATCGCTTGGCGATGGCTGCTATTACGGTTTAGTTGACGACCACTCTTACGATGGCGCATGATCTTATCCTTCTCAGAAAAATCTTAACCTATGACCAAACTAGTCTTCAGCAATACTTGCTGGTGGCCAATTCTCAAGGCGCATACCAAGTGACAAGCCACGTGAAGCGAGAACGTCTTTAATTTCAGTAAGAGATTTCTTACCAAGATTAGGCGTTTTTAATAACTCAACTTCTGTACGTTGTACTAAGTCACCGATATAGTGAATTGTTTCTGCTTTCAAACAGTTAGCAGAACGAACTGTCAACTCTAAGTCATCAACAGGACGTAATAAAATCGGATCAAATTCCGGTTTTTCTTCCTTGACTTCAGGTTGACGAACATCACGCAAATCAACGAATGCATCGAGTTGCTCTGCTAAAATTGTTGCTGCACGACGAATTGCTTCTTCCGGATCAATAGTCCCGTTAGTTTCTAACTCGATAACTAGTTTATCTAAGTCAGTACGTTGTTCAACACGTGCTGCTTCAACATTGTAAGCAATACGGTCAACCGGACTATAACAAGCGTCTACTAATAAACGACCAATTGGACGATCTTCATTTTGTGAATGAGTACGAGCAGATGCAGGTACATAACCTCTACCACGTTGAACACGAATACGCATATTAATAGATGCATTTTCGTCTGTTAAGTGACAGATTACATGTGATGGATTAACAATCTCAACATCACCATCATGGGTGATATCTGCTGCAACAACAGGGCCAATTCCAGATTTATTTAATGTCAGAATAACATCATCTTTATTCTGTACTTTAACCGCTAGACCTTTAAGGTTTAAAAGAACTTCAAGAATATCTTCCTGAACACCTTCTTTACTACTATATTCGTGCAGTACGCCATCAATTTCTACTTCAGTTACAGCACAACCTGGCATTGAAGACAGAAGGATACGACGTAATGCATTCCCTAGAGTATGACCAAAGCCACGCTCTAACGGTTCTAAGATCACCTTAGCATGAGTAGAGCTAATTTGCTCGATATCTACTAAGCGTGGCTTTAAAAATTCTGTAACAGAACCCTGCATTTTATCCTCTCTTTGCTTTTAAGCTTAACTATTATTTAGAGTAAAGCTCAACGATCAGATGTTCGTTAATATCTGCTGATAAATCAGAACGTTCAGGAACACGTTTGAACACACCTTCCATTTTTGCAGAATCAACTTCTAACCAAGTTGGTTTTTCTCTTTGTTCTGCTAATTCTAATGATGCTTTAATACGTGCTTGTTTTTTAGATTTCTCACGAACAGCAACAACATCATTTACAGAAACTTGGAAAGATGGGATATTTACAACACGACCATTTACGACAATCGCTTTGTGGCTCACTAATTGACGAGCTTCTGCGCGAGTTGCAGCAAATCCCATGCGATAAACAACGTTATCCAATCTACCTTCTAATAATACTAGTAAGTTTTCACCAGTATTACCTTTTAAACGGTTTGCTTCTTTATAGTAGTTACGGAATTGACGTTCTAAAATACCATAGATACGACGAACTTTTTGTTTTTCACGTAATTGACTACCATAGTCAGACAAACGCGGTTTACGAGCACCGTGTTGACCTGGTGCTGTATCAATTTTACATTTTGAATCAATCGCACGTACACCTGATTTAAGGAATAAATCAGTGCCTTCACGACGGCTGAGCTTGAGTTTAGGGCCCAAATATCTTGCCATTTTCTTTCTCCAACTATCCTATTACGCCATTAAACACGACGTTTTTTCGGTGGACGACAACCGTTATGAGGAATCGGAGTCACATCAGTGATATTCGTGATACGGAAACCCGCTGCATTTAATGCACGGATTGTTGATTCACGACCCGGACCCGGACCTTTAACCATAACTTCCAAGTTCTTTAAGCCGAATTCTTTAACGATTTCAGCACAACGTTCTGCAGCAACTTGTGCAGCGAACGGGGTAGATTTACGAGAACCACGGAAACCTGAACCACCTGCTGTAGCCCAAGCTAAAGCATTACCTTGACGGTCAGTAATGGTAACGATTGTATTATTGAAAGATGCGTGAATGTGTGCTACGCCATCTACAACTTGTTTTTTTACACGTTTACGTGCACGAACTGGTGTTTTAGCCATTCTTTATTTACCCCGACTATTTTTTGATCGGCTTACGTGGACCCTTACGGGTACGCGCATTAGTTTTAGTACGTTGACCACGTACCGGTAAACTACGACGATGACGTAAACCACGGTAACAACCTAAGTCTAAAAGACGTTTGATGTTTAGTGTTACTTCACGACGTAAGTCACCTTCAACGGTAAATTTACCAACTTCGTCACGCAGTTTGTCAATCTGCTCTTCAGACAATTCGCTGATCTTAACATCTTCAGCAATACCCGCTGCAGCACAAATGCTTTTAGAACGAGTTTTACCGATACCGTAAATTGCAGTTAAAGCGATTACAGCGTGTTTGTGATCAGGAATGTTAATGCCTGCAATACGGGCCACTATGCACTCCTATTATTTTAACTAATTTGGTATTCTGATCTTGAAAAGCCCGTTTTCAGGATACTCAAACAGAATACCAAGGACATAAATGAGTTGAGTAGTATAACTACTCAACCGGTTCTTTGCAAGAAGAAATGTTAATTAACCTTGACGTTGTTTGTGTTTAGGGTCGCTGCATAATACGCGAACAACACCTTCACGTTTAACAATTTTACAGTTACGACACATCTTCTTAACGGAAGCACGAACTTTCATTGCTTATCCTTTTTACTTAAATGAACAATTACTGTCCAAAACCTTTAAGGTTTGCTTTTTTTAACGCAGATTCATATTGAGACGACATTAAGTGACTCTGAACTTGCACGATAAAATCCATAATTACAACAACAACGATTAATAAGGAAGTACCACCGAAGTAGAATTTAACATCCCATGCTGATGTCATAATGTAAGGGACTAAACATACGAACGTTACATAAAGACCGCCAATTAATGTTAAGCGAGTCATTACTTTATCAATGTAACGAGATGTTTGTTCACCTGGTCTAATTCCTGGGATAAATGCACCAGATTTTTTTAGATTATCTGCTGTATCACGTGGATTATATTGCATTGCAGTGTAGAAGAAACTGAAGAAAATAATCGCTACCGCATAAACAAGAAGATATAAAGGTTGTCCAGGATTCAACAACATTGATAAGTCATTTAACCACTCAAACTTATCATTCTGACCAAACCATTGTGTCAATGTAGCAGGGAATAAAATAATGCTTGAAGCAAAAATTGCTGGCATTACGTTTGCCATATTAACTTTTAATGGTAAGTGAGTTGAATGACCACCTAAAATTTGACGTCCTTGTTGACGCTTAGCATATTCAACACGAATTCTACGTTGTCCACGTTCTACGAAGACAACAAAGTAAGTTACTGCAAAAACAATAGCAGCGATTAGTAGAAGAACTAAAGGATGCATTTGTCCTTGACGAGCTTGCTCAACAGTTTCGATGATTGCATGTGGCAATCCTGCAACAATACCACCAAAAACAAGAATTGAGATACCGTTACCAATACCTCTTTCAGTAATTTGCTCACCTAACCACATTAAGAACATGGTTCCGGTAACAAGACTCACTACTGCAGTGAAGTAAAAAGTAAAACCGATATTTGGCACTAATTGTGGCAACATATTCGGTAAACCGGTAGAAATTGCGATAGCTTGGATAGTAGCAAAAACCACCGTTGCATAACGAGTATACTTGGTGATTTTTCTTTGTCCTGCAGCGCCTTCTTTTTTCAATTCTGCTAAAGCAGGTGAAACCGTAGCAAGCAATTGCATTACGATAGATGCCGAGATATACGGCATGATACCTAATGCTAAAATTGATGCTCGGCTCAATGCACCACCAGAGAACATGTTTAACATATCAATGATGGTGCCTTTTTGTTGTTCAACTAATTGAGCTAGCACGGCGGCATCAATACCAGGAAGCGGAATAAAAGAACCAATACGATAAACGATAAGTGCACCTAATACAAAAAGCAATCTGCTTTTTAGTTCACCAGTACCACTATTAGTACTTCTGCTTTGATAACCTGGTTGTTTAGCCATTTGCTAATTATTCCTCAACTGAACCGCCAGCAGCTTCGATTGCTGCTTTTGCACCTTTAGTTACACGTAAACCACGTACAGTAACTGCAGATTTCACTTCACCAGCTAAGATAACTTTAGCGAATTGAATATCTTTAGTTAAAATGTTTGCAGCTTTTAATGCTTCTAAAGTGACAACATTTCCTTCAACTTTTGTTAATTCGTTTAAACGAACTTCAGCAGTTACCGCTGATTTCATTGAAGTGAAACCAAATTTTGGTAAACGACGGTATAATGGCATTTGGCCACCCTCGAAACCACGACGAACACCGCCGCCAGTACGAGATTTTTGACCTTTATGACCACGACCACCAGTTTTTCCTAAACCTGAACCAATACCACGACCAAGGCGTTTTGCGCTGTGCTTAGCACCTTCAGCCGGAGATAGAGTATTTAAACGCATTCTCTTACTCCTCCACTTTAACCATGTATGAAACTTGGTTAATCATACCACGTACTGCCGGAGTATCGATTAACTCAACAGTATGGTGCATATGGCGAAGACCAAGACCACGCAAGGTAGCTTTGTGCTTCGGTAAACGAGCAATTGAGCTACGAACTTGAGTTACTTTAATAGTTTTAGCCATTATCAATTACCCCAAAATTTCATCAACGGTTTTGCCACGTTTAGCAGCAACCATTTCTGGTGATTTCATATTTGCTAATGCATCAATAGTTGCACGAACAACGTTGATTGGGTTGGTTGAACCATACGCTTTAGAAAGAACGTTACGTACACCAGCAACTTCTAACACTGAACGCATTGCACCACCTGCGATGATACCTGTACCTTCGCTAGCTGGTTGCATAAATACGCGAGAACCAGTGTGAACACCTTTAACTGGGTGTTGTAATGTACCTTCATTTAAAGCGACATTAATCATATTGCGACGTGCTTTTTCCATCGCTTTTTGGATCGCTGCCGGAACTTCGCGAGCTTTACCATAACCAAAACCTACGCGACCGTTACCATCGCCTACTACTGTTAAAGCAGTAAAGCTCATAATACGACCACCTTTTACAGTTTTTGATACACGGTTTACTGCGATTAGCTTCTCTTGCAGTTCACCAGCTTGTTTTTCGATGTTTGACATCTCAATTTACCTCATTAGAACTGTAGACCAGCTTCACGTGCAGCGTCCGCTAAAGTTTGGACACGACCATGATATTTAAAACCGGAACGGTCAAAAGCAACGTCTTTAACGCCTTTTGCTAATGCGCGCTCAGCAACAAGTTTACCTACTACTGCTGCGGCATCTTTATTACCGGTATATTTAACTTGCTCACGAATTGCTTTTTCAACAGTTGAAGCAGCGGCAAGCACTTCTGAACCGTTTGGTGCAATAACTTGTGCGTAGATATGACGCGGAGTACGGTGAATAACTAGACGAGTTACACCTTGCTCTCTCATCATATGACGTGCACGAGCTGCACGACGGATACGAGCTGATTTCTTATCCATAGTGTTACCTTAATTATTTCTTCTTAGCCTCTTTCATACGTACTACTTCATCAGAGTAACGTACACCTTTACCTTTATAAGGTTCAGGACGGCGATAAGCACGAATATCTGCTGCAACTTGACCAATTAACTGCTTGTCAGCACCTTTTAAAACGATTTCCGTTTGTGAAGGGCATTCTGCAGTAATACCTGCTGGTAAAGTGTGCTCCACAGGGTGAGAGAAACCTAAGCTTAATGCAACTACGTTGCCTTTAACTTGAGCTCTGTAACCAACACCCACTAGTTGTAATTTCTTAGTGAAGCCTTCAGTAACACCGATAACCATTGCATTAACTAATGCACGAGCTGTACCCGATTGAGCATTCGCTTCAACAAAACCTTCACGTGGAGTGAAAGTAAATTGACCATTATCTTGTTTAACTTCAACTGAGTGATGAATTGTGCGAGATAACTCGCCATTTTTTCCTTTTACTGTTAATAGCTGACCGTCGAGTTTAACTTCAACGCCGGCAGGAATATTAACAGGTGCCTTTGCAACACGAGACATTTTCCTACCCCTCTATTAAGCTACGTAACAGATGATCTCACCGCCTAAGCCCGCTTGACGAGCTGCACGGTCAGTCATAACACCTTTAGATGTAGAAATTACAGCAACACCTAAACCACCCATAACTTTTGGTAATTCGTCTTTACGTTTGTAAATACGAAGACCTGGACGGCTTACACGTTGGATGCTTTCTACAACCGGTTTGCCTTGGAAATATTTTAAAGTAATTTCCAATTCAGGTTTTGCACCTTCTAAAACTTTAACGCTTTCGATATAACCTTCAGCAGCTAATACGTTGGCAATTGCCACTTTTAGCTTGGAAGAAGGCATATTGATTGCAACTTTGTTCGCAGCTTGACCGTTACGAATACGGGTCAACATATCTGCGATTGGATCTTGCATACTCATTGTACTTTTTCTCCGATTCCAAAATAAAGTGGTATATTACCAGCTCGCTTTTCTAAGGCCAGGGATCTCGCCGCGCATAGCAGCTTCACGAACCTTAATACGGCTTAAACCAAACTTACGTAAAACGCCGTGAGGACGTCCAGTTTGGCGGCAACGGTTACGTTGACGACTAGGGCTAGAATCACGTGGTAAAGTTTGTAATTTTAACACTGCATTCCAACGATCTTCGTCAGAGGCATTGACATCAGAAATGATTTTCTTTAATTCTGCACGTTTAGCGAAGAATTTTTCAGCCAATTTAACGCGTTTTACATCGCGTGCTTTCATTGATTGTTTTGCCATTATAACCTGCCTTATTTACGGAATGGGAAATTAAAGGCAGCAAGTAGTGCTTGACCTTCTTCATCATTCTTAGCAGTAGTTGTGATAGTGATATCTAAACCACGTACACGATCTACTTTATCGTAATCGATTTCAGGGAAGATGATTTGTTCACGCACACCCATGCTGTAGTTACCACGACCATCAAATGATTTCGCACTTAAACCGCGGAAGTCACGAATACGTGGAACAGCAATTGTAATTAAACGTTCAAAGAACTCCCACATACGCTCACCGCGTAGTGTTACTTTACAACCGATTGGATATCCCTGACGGATTTTAAAGCCAGCAACAGATTTACGAGCTTTAGTTACTAAAGGTTTTTGACCGCTAATTGCTGCTAAGTCCGCTACTGCGTTGTCTAGCAATTTCTTATCGGTCAATGCTTCACCCACACCCATATTCAGGGTAATCTTTTCGATTCGTGGGACTTGCATGACAGATTTGTAGCCGAATTTATTTTTTAACTCGTTTACTACTTGATCTCTGTAGTAATCATGCAGTTTCGCCATCGCATTACTCCAGTTTGTTAGATAATTTCATTGTTAGATTTGAAGAAACGTACTTTTTTGCCGTCTTCGAATCTAAAACCTACACGGTCAGCTTTGTTTGTTTTTGGATTGAAAATCGCAACGTTAGAAGCATCAATAGCCGCTTCTTTTTTCACTAAACCACCAGCTTGTCCTAAAGCAGGAACTGGTTTTTCATGTTTAGTGATGATGTTGATACCTTCAACAAACACTTTACCGTTTGGTAACACTTTAGTTACCTTGCCACGCTTGCCTTTGTCTTTACCGGCAAGTACGATTACTTCATCGTTTTGACGAATTTTTGCAGCCATTTCTCACTTCTCCTTACAGTACTTCTGGTGCCAAAGAAATGATCTTCATGAATTTCTCAGAACGAAGTTCACGAGTCACCGGTCCAAAAATACGAGTACCGATTGGTTGCTCTGTGTTATTGTTTAAAATTACACAAGCGTTACCATCGAAGCGAATGACTGATCCGTCTGGGCGACGAACACCCTTCTTGGTGCGCACAACAACTGCTTTTAATACATCACCTTTTTTAACTTTACCGCGTGGAATTGCTTCTTTCACAGTAACTTTGATGATATCACCAATAGCAGCATAACGACGGTGCGATCCACCTAGAACCTTGATACACATTACGCTGCGGGCACCAGAGTTATCAGCAACATCCAGCATAGTCTGTTCTTGGATCATATTTTATGCTCCGTTAAGTTAATAATACACCCTTGCGGGACGAACCTATCCATGCCTTATAAAGATATATGGCGGATAGGTGGCGGAGTTTACCAAAATCAAGCTATAAACGCAATCAAAATTTATACTTAAGTTAGCGTATTTAAAGTGCGGTCAAATTTTCATGACTTTTTAGCAAGTCTTGGAAAGAAAAAAGCCAACGGTATAAACCATTGGCTTTTATTTTTTAACTTGTTAATTAAGCAATAACTGCTTTCTCAACAACACGAACTAAAGTCCAAGATTTGGTTTTAGAGAGAGGACGACATTCGCGAATCTCTACTACATCACCTAATTTGGCTTCGTTGTTCTCATCGTGTACATGTAATTTAGTTGTACGACGGATAAATTTACCGTATAACGGATGTTTTACCTTACGTTCAATAGCAACAACGAAAGATTTTTCCATTTTGTCGCTAACAACTTTACCTTGTACGCTACGAATTTTATCAGTCATTACTCACCCGCCTTCTCAGTTAAAATGGTTTTAACACGTGCGATATCACGACGCACTTGTTTAGCCTGATGGGTTTGTTGAAGCTGACCGGTGGCTGTTTGCATACGCAATTTGAATTGTTCACCTAAAAGGTTCACTAACTCATTATTCAGCTCTTCAACACTTTTTATACGTAAATCTTGAGCTTTCATTACATCACCGTCTTAGTTACGAAGGTAGTCTTGATTGGCAATTTAGCAGCTGCTAATGCAAATGCTTGTCTTGCGATCTCTTCTGACACACCATCCATTTCATAAAGTACTTTACCCGGTTGGATTAAGGCTACCCAGTACTCAACGTTACCTTTACCTTTACCCATACGGACTTCTAATGGTTTTTCAGTAATTGGTTTATCTGGGAAAACACGGATCCAGATCTTACCTTGACGTTTAACTGCACGTGTCATTGCACGACGAGCCGCTTCAATTTGACGAGCGGTTAAACGACCACGACCAACTGCTTTTAACCCGAATGTACCGAAGCTAACTTCAGTACCACCCGCGATACCACGGTTACGGCCTTTGTGAACTTTACGGAATTTTGTACGTTTTGGTTGCAACATTTAGCGTTTCTCCTTACTTACGACCTTTGCCACGTGGAGCCTTTTTAGGCTTGTCGGCAGGTTGTTGTTCTGATTGCGCAACTGCAGCCATTCCACCCAAAATTTCACCTTTGAAGATCCATACTTTAACGCCGATTACGCCGTATGTAGTATGAGCTTCTGCAGTGTTATAATCGATGTCCGCACGAAGAGTATGTAGAGGTACACGACCTTCACGATACCATTCAGAACGTGCGATTTCTGCACCACCTAAACGACCGCTAACTTCAACTTTGATACCTTTAGCACCTAAACGCATTGCGCTTTGTACCGCACGTTTCATAGCTCGGCGGAACATTACACGACGTTCTAATTGAGAAGCGATGCTGTCTGCAACTAATTTTGCATCTAATTCCGGTTTTTTCACTTCAGCAATGTTGATTTGAGCCGGAACGCCAGCGATTTGAGATACTGCGTTACGTAATTTTTCAACATCTTCACCTTTTTTACCGATAACGATACCAGGGCGAGCTGTGTGAATTGTTACACGAATACTTTTCGCTGGACGCTCAATAGTAATACGTGAAACCGAAGCGTTTGCTAATTCTTTAGTTAAGAATTTGCGTACTTTGAAGTCACCGTCAAGATTGTCGGCGAAATCTTGTGTATTCGCGAACCAAGTAGAGTTCCAAGGTTTTACAATACCTAGGCGAATACCATTTGGATTTACTTTTTGACCCATTGCTATTCCTCTACTTATTAACGATCTGACACAACCACAGTGATGTGGCTAGTACGTTTTAAAATACGATCTGCACGACCTTTAGCACGTGGCATAACACGTTTCATGCTAGGACCTTCGTCAACGAAGATTTTAGCAACTTTAAGATCATCGATATCTGCACCATCATTATGCTCTGCGTTAGCAATAGCAGACTCTAATACTTTTTTCACTAAAGCCGCAGCTTTTTTGTTAGTAAAAGTTAAGATTTCTAATGCTTGCGCAACTTTTTTACCACGAATTAAATCGGCAACTAAGCGAGCTTTTTGGGCAGAAGTGCGAGCGTAACGATGTTTTGCGATAGTTTCCATCTATTTACCTCTTATTTCTTAGCTTTCTTATCTGCCGCGTGACCGCGGTATGTACGAGTCGGTGCAAATTCACCTAATTTATGGCCGATCATTTCATCAGATACATAAACAGGAACGTGCTGACGACCATTATGGACTGCGATGGTCAATCCGATCATTGAAGGAATGATCATTGAACGACGGGACCAAGTTTTGATTGGTTTTTTATCCCCGCTTTCCACCGCCTTCTCTACCTTCTTCAACAAGTGTAGGTCAAGGAAAGGACCTTTCTTGAGAGAACGTGGCATGGCTTATCCTCTTATTAATTTAAATTATTTGCCACGACGACGTACGATATATTTATCAGTACGTTTGTTGTGACGAGTTTTCTTACCTTTAGTTTGAACGCCCCAAGGAGTTACTGGGTGTTTACCAAAGTTACGACCTTCACCACCACCGTGTGGGTGATCTACTGGGTTCATTGCAGTACCACGAACTGTAGGGCGAATGCCTCTCCAGCGGTTAGCACCAGCTTTACCCAATACGCGAAGCATATGTTCTGAGTTACCAACTTCACCGATTGTAGCAACACATTCAGCTAATACTTTACGCATTTCGCCTGAACGTAAACGTAAAGTCACATAGTTGCCTTCACGAGCGATGATTTGTACATAAGCACCAGCAGAACGAGCGATTTGACCGCCTTTACCTGGTTTTAATTCAACGTTATGTACTGTTGAACCAACTGGGATATTACGCATTGGTAATGAGTTACCCACTTTAATTGGTGAGTTAACGCCAGATTGGATTTGATCGCCAACTGACAAACCTTTAGGTGCTAAGATATAGCGGCGTTCACCATCTTTATAAAGCACTAAAGCAATGTTAGCTGAACGGTTTGGATCATATTCTAAACGTTCAACAACCGCTGGGATATCTAACTTGTTACGTTTGAAATCGATTAAACGGTAATGTTGTTTATGACCACCACCGATGTGGCGAGTGGTAATACGACCATAATTGTTACGACCACCAGTTTTAGATTTAGTATCTAGAAGAGGCGCGTAAGGTTTACCCTTGTATAATTCAGGGTTCACGATTTTAACAACGTGACGACGACCAGCGGAGGTCGGCTTACATTTAACGATAGCCATTCTCTAATTTCCTCCGATTACTCTGCACTGTCCACGAAGTCCAAGTTTTGGCCTTCGGCTAAAGTTACATAAGCTTTTTTCCAGTCGCTGCGACGACCCATTTTGTTACCACGGCGTTTAGTTTTACCTTTAACAGCCACAGTACGAACTGAGTCAACTTTTACTTCAAATAATTGAGCAACAGCAGCAGCAATTTCAGCTTTGTTCGCATCTAAAGCAACTTTAAGTACAACAGTGTTAGATTTTTCAGCATTGTTAGTTGCTTTTTCAGAGATGTGCGGTGCACGTAGCACGCTTAGCAAACGTTCTTGACTCATGCTAGGATCTCCTCAATTTGTTTCACAGCGTCAACAGTAACAATCACTTTATCGAAAGCGATTAAGCTAACTGGATCGATACCTTGAACATCACGTACATCAACTTTATATAAGTTACGTGCTGCTAAGAATAGATTTTCATCTAAACTTGCTGTGATAATTAACGCATCTTCAACTGCTAAATCTTTTAATTTTTGTACTAATACTTTAGTTTTTGGTGCATCTAATTCGAATTTCTCAACCACAACCAAACGGTCTTGACGAACTAATTCAGAAAGAATGCTTTTGATAGCACCACGGTACATTTTCTTATTCACTTTTTGGCTGTGATCTTGTGGTTTTGCCGCGAAGGTTGTACCACCAGAACGCCAGATTGGTGATTTGATATCACCAGAACGAGCACGACCTGTACCTTTTTGACGCCAAGGTTTTTTACCTGAACCAGACACTTCAGCACGAGTTTTTTGCGCACGAGTACCTTGACGAGCACCTGCTGCATAAGCAACAACAACTTGGTGAATCAAAGCTTCGTTAAACTCACGTCCGAAGGTAGTTTCAGAAACAGTTAGTGCGTTTGCACCTACAACTTGTAATTCCATCTCTATCTCCTAGACTTATGCTTTAACTGCCGGCTTAACGATAACATCGCCATTGATAGCACCAGGTACAGAACCTTTTACTAATAGCAATTTACGCTCAGCATCTACACGAACAACTTCAAGTGATTGAACGGTTACACGCTCAGCACCTAAATGTCCTGCCATTTTTTTACCTTTAAACACACGACCTGGAGTTTGGTTTTGACCAATAGAACCAAGTACACGATGTGATAAAGAGTTACCGTGTGTAGCATCTTGAGTACGGAAGTTCCAACGTTTAACACCACCTTGGAAACCTTTACCTTTAGAAGTACCAGTAACATCTACTTTTTTAACATCTGCAAAGATGTCAACATTGATTTCTTGACCTAAAGTGAATTCTTCACCTTCAGTACGAAATTCCCATAAACCGCGACCAGCTTCAACACCTGCTTTCACGAAATGGCCTGCTTCAGGTTTAGTTACACGATTCGCTTTTTTAGAACCAGTAGTAACTTGAACTGCAGTATAGCCATCGTTTTCAAGAGTTTTAACTTGAGTTACGCGGTTGGCTTCGATTTCGATAACGGTAACTGGTACAGAAACACCGTCTTCATTGAAGATACGGGTCATACCAACTTTACGACCGACTAAACCAATCATTGTAATAACCTCTTAATTAACCTAGGCTGATCTGCACGTCCACACCGGCAGCCAAATCTAAACGCATTAATGCATCAACAGTTTTTTCTGTTGGCTCTACGATATCTACTAAACGTTTGTGTGTACGAATTTCGTATTGATCACGCGCGTCTTTGTTCACGTGTGGAGAAATCAACACGGTGAAACGCTCTTTACGAGTTGGTAAAGGGATTGGACCACGAACTTGTGCACCAGTACGTTTAGCTGTTTCTACGATCTCCGCAGTAGATTGATCGATCAAACGGTGATCGAAAGCTTTTAAGCGGATACGGATTCTTTGGTTCTGCATTAGACCAGAGCTCCAATAAATTTAGCTAATAACAAAACTGACACCATCACTCTTCTAACTTCAAAATAGAAAAGGAAGTGCAGCTGACCTATTTATAGTCTCCAAATCGGAAACATTGTTAGTATTACATATCGTAATACTCGTTTAATAAATGATTACATTAAACGGCTTTCAATATCTGAAAGCCCGTGGATATTACACAAAAACGCCTAATTATGCAAGCTTTTTGTTCAATTAATTTCCACAAGTAAAAAAGTTCGGTCATTTTCTCGAGTATTTTCACCTGAAAAAATGACCGCACTTTTATAAAATGAAATCTACAGCTTGTTATCTAACATTGCAATATGTCTTGTTGCTGCAATCCAAGCGCCAACATAGCCCATAATCAAGCAGCTTACTAATAAGAAGATCAGCTCACCTACGCCTAATCCATTGAGCTCAAAGGTGACCGCAAAGATATCCGTTACATATTTCACAGCTGAAGTAAAGTAACCCACAATAAGACTACTAAATACGGCTGCGACAAATCCACCTAGCACAGCATAAATCATACCGGTATAAAGATAAGGGCGAAGAATAAATTGATCCGTTGCACCTAATAACTTCATCACATCAATACTTGCACGACTGCTATAAACATCGGAACGAATGCTATTTCCGATAACCAGGAATACGGCTATTGTCATTAACACTGTGCAGAAAATTGCCACGTGTGCGAAAAGCCACGAAAGTGCGGTCAATTTTTCCATCCAATCGTTATCTAGTCGAACTTCTTGCACACCTTTAATTTTATTTAAATTTGCGCGTAACTCAGCTCGTTTTTCTGATTCATTAAACGCTTTAGATGGTTTCACCATCACCACTGCCGGCAATGGGTTGTCATCTAAAATTTCTAACTCTTCACCAAAACCAGACCAACTTTTAAATTCTTTCAAACTGTCTTGACGAGAAACATAATTTAACGATTCCACACCTTCTTGCTGACGGATTTTTTCTACCACTAAGTTAGCATCTTCTTCACTTAAATTTTTATGTAAATAGATCGTGAGTTCGCTTTCCGGATAAAATTGAGTTGTTGCTAAGTGTAAATTTTTCCATAACAAATAGCTCACCGTTGGAATCGTAAGAGACACGGCAATAACTAAAATTGTTAGCAATGTACCAAATTTACGTTTTACTAAATCGTTCAACACAGAACGCAAAGTATAAGCAGTTTGCACGCCAAAAGAAGCATCAATACGTCTTGTCATTTTTTATCCTTAATAGCGTAAGTAGCCTTGTTCAAGTACAAGACATGGTTTTGGTTTTTGTTGAATTAAATTGATATCGTGTGTCGCAATTAACACCGTCATGCCTAAACGATTAAACTCTTCAAACAGATTGAAAATCCCTAAAGAAAGTTCACCATCTAAGTTACCTGTTGGCTCATCGGCTAATAAAAGTTGCGGTTTATGCACAATGGCACGCGCGATATCCACACGTTGTTGCTCCCCACCTGAAATTTGTGGAGGCATATAATTCGCTTTACTACGTAAGCCCACTCGATCTAGTGCAACCAATGCGCGCGTATGTGCTTCTTTCGGATTCATGCCAGCAATAATCAATGGCAATGCCACATTTTCTGCCACACTACGATCCGTTAATAAACGGTAATCTTGGTGAACCATGCCGATTTGACGACGTAAAAAGGGGATTTCATACTTAGACAAACGCGTAATATCATGGCCATTAAACCAAATATTACCGGCGTTCGCTTTCTCCATACCCATAATCAATTTAAGCAAGGTACTTTTACCCGCGCCTGAATGCCCAACAAGATAAGTCATACTTCCAACAGGAAGATGAAAATTCAAGCCCTGCAAGGCTGGCTGAGTCGCACCGTGATAAGCTTTAGAAACATTTGAAAATCGAATCACTTTATTATTCCTTTTTATTCTTCATTTTCGTGAACGAACAACGCTTCAATAAATTCTTCTGCATTAAATTCACGTAAATCTTCAATCTTTTCACCCACACCAATATAACGAATTGGTAAATTAAACTGATCTGCAATGGCGAAAATTACCCCACCTTTTGCTGTGCCATCTAATTTAGTTAATGTAATACCCGTTAACCCAACCGCTTCATTAAAGAGTTTGGCTTGGCTAATTGCATTCTGTCCTGTACCCGCATCTAAGGTAAGCATGATTTCGTGCGGTGCGGTTTCATCGTATTTTCTCATGACACGAACAATTTTCTTTAATTCATCCATGAGATTATTTTTATTTTGTAAACGGCCTGCCGTATCCGCAATTAAAATATCAATGTTACGTGCCGCGGCAGATTGCATCGCATCAAAAATTACCGATGCCGAATCTGACCCCGTACTTTGTGCCACAACCGGGATATTGTTACGTTCCCCCCATACTTGGAGTTGTTCTACTGCAGCAGCACGGAAGGTATCCCCTGCCGCTAACATGACTGATTTTCCTTCATTTTGGAATTTGCGAGCCAACTTACCAATTGTGGTTGTTTTACCTACACCGTTTACACCCACCATCAAAATAACATAAGGCTTTTTAGTCGTATCAATGACCAATGGTTTTGCAACTGGTTTTAAAATTTCTACCATTTCAACTTTAAGTTGTTGGTAAAGCAATTCCGCATCTTGTAGCTGTTTACGGCTTGCGTGCTCCGTTAAATTCTTAATGATTTTATTGGTTGTTGGCACGCCAATATCGGCAATTAAAAGCTGCTCTTCTAACTCCTCAAACAAATCATCGTCAATCTTTTTACCTAAAAAGAACGCTCGGAAACCTGCACCAATATTTTGTTTAGTTTTGAGTAAACCTTTGACTAAACGACTGAAAAAGCCTCCCTCACTTGGTTTTTCTTGCGTTTCGGTATTAATATCTGAACGAAATTCATCTTTAACATCTTCAACAATTTCAGACTCAATCTCAGCATCAACAACAGGAAGATCTTCAACGACATTATCTTGCTCAATAATGCTTTCTGTTGGTTCTTCCACAGGAAGTGCGGTAGAAATTTCTTCTGTTTTTTCTGTCTCTTCAGCCACTGCCTCAATCACCGGTGTATCTAAAACTGGCTCAATATTGACCGCACTTTCAGGTGAAATCACTTCTTCTACAACAGGTTCAATATGCGCAACAACGGTATTCTCAGCTTTATCCTCTTGCAGCTGTTCCGCTAACTCCTGTAATTCTTCCTGTTCAACTTGTTCTAATTGAACGTTCTCACGATTGTGAACAATCTCTTCCGTAGGCGAAACATCGGCAGATTCAACAGATGACGCTTCAATAATTGGCTCAATTTTTTGTTCTTCTTGCTTTTTATTGCGACCAAAAAGAGAGGCCCAAAACCCGCCTTTTTTCTTTTCTTCTGACATAAATTCTTCTCTTAAACACAAATCTTTAAAAAATACTGCCTATTCTAGCAAAAAATCGTCTAAACTAAGCACAATTTTCACTAAAAATCTGTTTCTTTATGAAAAAAATGCAAGTTCAAAATGCCAAAGGCGAAGTTCGAATCATCGCGGGTCTTTGGCGTGGACGAAAATTACCAGTTTTAAATGCGGAAGGTTTGCGCCCTACAGGTGATCGCGTGAAAGAAACCTTATTCAACTGGTTAATGCCTTATATTGTGGATAGCCATTGTCTTGATTGCTTTGCGGGCAGTGGCTCACTTGGCTTGGAGGCTCTTTCTCGTCAAGCGAAACAGGTGACGTTTTTAGAGTTGGATAAAACCGTAGCGAATCAATTAAAGAAAAATTTACAAACGCTAAAAACGACGACTGAACAAGCTCAAGTAATCAATCAAAATAGCTTAGAATTTTTAAAACAAGCGCAAAATCAACCGCACTTTGATGTGGTATTTTTGGATCCACCTTTTCATTTTGGCTTAGCAGAACAAGCAATTGCACTATTAGAGGAAAAGAATTGGCTCTTACCTCATGCATTGATTTATGTGGAAACAGAAAAAGACAAACCGCTTAGCGCGCCTGATAATTGGCAATTACTAAAAGAAAAAACCACAGGTATGGTGAGTTACCGCCTGTATCAAAAAGATTAGGAAATCATTATGTTAGACATTGTGTTATACGAACCTGAAATTCCACAAAATACGGGAAATATTATTCGTCTTTGTGCCAACACTGGCTTTCGTCTTCATTTAATCGAGCCACTTGGCTTTACCTGGGATGATAAAAAATTACGTCGTTCTGGCTTGGATTATCATGAATTTGCTGAAATCAAAAAACATAAAACCTTTGAAGCCTTTTTAGAAAGCGAAAAACCGAAACGTCTTTTTGCACTCACCACTAAAGGCGGCCCTGCGCATAGCGAAGTGCAATTTGAATTAGGGGATTATTTAATGTTTGGCCCAGAAACCCGTGGTATTCCAATGTCTATTTTGGATAAGATGCCAATGGAACAAAAAATCCGTATCCCAATGACAGCAAATAGCCGCAGTATGAACTTATCTAACTCGGTAGCTGTTGCAGTTTATGAAGCTTGGCGACAACTTGGTTACGAAGGCGCGGTGAATTTAAATCGATAAAAACCAATAAAATAGCTGCTTATTTTATACACAAAAATAAGCAGCTTTCTTTTTGCATTTAATTTGTGATCTCGATCACATATTTATAATTTTAAGATTCCCTTTTTACCAAAACAGCAGTATAAATAAATTACATTTAGAGAGGGATCTCGATGTACCCACTTGATCTATCAAGCTCTAGTCTTTCTTGACTCTTCAAGCAAACCTTCCCCGTTGTCCTAAATAAAGAATTGGCAGTCGAATGATTTGCCCTCCATTTGTATCCCTAAAATTTAACAACTATTGCAGCAAAATTAGTTTCATCTCACATCAATAAGGAGGTTGGGTGAATGAAGTTAATTTTGAATTGGTCGAAACAGCAGTGGCTAGGCATGGATGCTTACCAAAAAAGTGCGGTCAATTTTGGCCGCACTTCCTATTTCTATCATTTGCAAATCACTAACCTTGTATTGCTATTTTCTAAATAATCCGCAATTTGTTTTGGCACATCATCGGTGAAAAGATAATCTACATCTTTAAGCTCCCCTAATCGCACAATCGCTTGTCGAGAGAATTTCGAATGGTCGGTCGCTAATAAGGTTTGGCGAGAGCTTTCTATAATGGCTCGTTTCACTTGGACTTCATGGTAATCATAGTCCAACAATGAACCATCAAGGTCTATTGCACTAATGCCCAGAATTCCAAAATCTAAACGGAATTGCGAAATAAAATTAACCGTTGCCTCACCAATGATTCCGCCATCCTTACGTAATGAGCCCCCCGCCATCGTAATATCAAAGGTTTCATTTTGTCGTAATAAATGAGCGGCATTGATATTATTTGTCACAATGCGTAACCTTTCATGGTTTAACAAGGCACTAGCCACCGCTTCAGGCGTGGTACCAATATCAATAAATAAGGATGCACCGTTTGGAATACGTTTTGCCACTTCACGAGCAATGGCACTTTTTTGGGAAGGGAAAAATTGTTTACGTTCAATGTAATCAGAATTTTCTGCGGTAGAAGAAGGAGCAGCACCACCATGATGACGACGAATTAAATCTTGTTCTGCAAGGATATTCAGATCTCGTCTAATAGTCTGTGGGCTGACTTCCAGTTCGATAACCAGCTCTTCTGTGCTGGCATATCCTTTTAGCTTTACAAGCTCAATTATTTTCTGATGGCGTAATGATTGCTTCATATAAATGCCTATAAATTTGAATTAGCTAAACGATTTAGCCTTAATTTTACTCTGCAGAAATCCCCAAACCAATCCTAAGATAAAGCCTGAAATGTGGGCAGCGTTCCCTATATTAATACCAAAAAGCGGACTAATAAAGCCAAATACAAGCCCTACCAGTAACATTGTAAAAAAGCCTTCTGGTAAGTCAAAACTATGCGGGTGCAATTTGTCTACCACCAACACATAACCTAACACGGCATAAACCACACCTGATAGCCCGAAAAAGGCGGGACCGGTAAAATAATTCTGTACAGCGCCACTCACTGCGGCAGACACTAAGACTAATAATAAAAAATGGAAAGAACCAAATCGGCGTTCAATCGCGCCACCAAATAACCAAAACCACGAAAGGTTAAATAAAATATGCGGTACCGACAAATGAACAATAGCATGAGTGAAATAGCGCCATACTTCCTGATCTTCCCAAGAATAAGCCGGATAATGGAATAAATCCATAATCGGCTCTTCAAATCCGATATTCTGCAAGAGATAAATCACCGTGCAAAGTGCGGTCAAAATGAAAGTAATTTTTTTCTTTCTTAATAGACGTTTCACCAATTTTCTCTCTTGAATCCCATCAGTTTCGCTACCAAATAAAGGCTGCATTTGCTATATTCCTTTTTCATTTAATTTTTGTTCATCATATAAGGTTCATTATGAAAAAACAAACTATGCCGACAGGATTTAGCGGCTTCGCTTGGGGAATTGCGGCATTTTGTTTACCCATTTTACTGTGGCCTATGGCATCTTTGCTTTCTACTTCTTTTGTGAAAAACCCTACACTGAGCGATTTTCAGATCGATCTTTTCTCGATTATCTTTTGGGTTTATCCCTTTGTTTTAGTCTTAATTGCGCGTTTACTTTATAAATTGCATCAGCATAAACCAAAACTCGCCGTAAAATTATTGCTACTAAGTGCGGTCATTTTTTATATTGTTTTAGTCTCTGTTGGCTATATTGGCTTTAGCGTTTAAGAAGATAAAAATGATAAAAATAAAAGGGAGCTTTCGCTCCCTTTAACTTATGTTCCTAATAATCAAAAATATAACTTAAAAACCCTGTAGATTTTAACTACACTTAACCGCTATAACCCCTTCCAGATATCATCAATAAATTATCTTTTAGTATAAATTAAACCAATCACATTTTATTACACTAACAGAAGATAAAAATATTTTGTGACAGCTATCACAAAACAAACATTCTCAGTTTGAAACGTTTCAATAAAAAGATCAATAATCAACCCGAATATTAATACGTTTCAAAATAGGAGACCTGCAATGAAACTACACTTTCTTGGTACAGGTGCCTCAGAAGGCATTCCAAACCCTTATTGTAAATGTGAGTTATGCGAACAAGTTAGGAAAACAGGAGGACGTGATGTAAGAACTCGTTCTTCTGCAATTATTGATGATGAAATTCAAATCGATATTTCTCCTGAATTTTTTCATCAAGCAAATGTAAATCATATTGATGTAACCAAAATTAAAGATTTACTCATCACTCATACTCATCCTGATCATTTTAATGTAGGAGAACTACATAATCGTGTAAGAAATTTTGCATTCAATGTTGAACATCCTATGTACATATACGGTAGCGATAAAGCAATTAACGGCTGTTTAAATGGCATTGTTGATCTGACTCCAGATCGTTTTAATCTTTCTATTCTTATTCCATTTGTCACCATTACTACTAGCAGCGGTGCAAAAATTACTCCACTTATTGCTAATCATGAAAAATGGGAAATGTGCTATATCTATTTTATTGAGAAAAATGGCAAAACACTGCTATACGGACATGACTCTGGCTATTATGGAGATTTAACATGGAACTGGTTAGAAAATAAAAAAATCGATTTAATCGTATTGGAGTGTACATATGGCTATCGTCAAAATGACAAAACCAATAATCATATGAGTATTGAAACCGTAATCAATATGAAACAAAAATTCAAGGAGAACAATAATTTATCACAACAAACACAAATTCTAACATCTCATCATTCTCATAGTTGCGGGTTTGATTACCAAAGTTTGGTAGAAATTTTTAAACCTCACCAAATTGAAGTCGCCTATGATGGATTAATTAAAAATATTTAAATTAGGAGAACGGATCATGTTTAAAATTCCCCGTCTTTTCGTGATGATGTTTATGCAATATTTTGTGCAAGGTGCTTGGAATATGACTATCGGAGCTGTACTTGCTACCTACAATATGAAAGAAAGTATTGGAACAACTTATTCTTTACTGGGACTCGCAACAATTATTTCGCCATTATTTATTGGTATGATTGCCGATCGCTTCTTTGCTTCACAAAAAGTAATTTCAATTTTACACATCTTAAATGGCTTAGTTATGTTGCTACTACCTACTTATATTTTAGAAGGTAATGTCACAGCATTTTTATTCATTATTTTCATTGTTGGTTTGCTATACTATCCAACCACAGCACTCTCCAATAGCATTGCCTTTCACCATATTTCAGAACAAAAACTGTTCCCATATATCCGAGTATTCGGCAATATCGGTTTTATTGTAATTGGTCTCATTATGGGTTATTACAAGATTTTTGATAATGTGATTGTCTTTAAAGTAGCTGCAATTTCAGCAATTGTTTGCGGACTATATTGCCTTACATTACCAAACACACCACCAACAGCTAAAGGTTCAAAATTAGATCTTCGTACTATTTTCTGCTTAGATGCTCTGTCTCTCTTTAAAGATCGCTATTTTACAATCTTTATGTTGGCAACATTTGTTCTCATGATTACCAAAACAGCTTATAGTGCCTATATTCCAGTCTATTTAAAAGTTTTGGATATGAACTCAGCCAATATGATGCAAATTGCTGTAGGTGCAGAAGTTCTATTTATGGTCTTACTAGTCAGCATGCTGAAAAAATTTGGTTTTAAAGTAGTAATCATGCTAGGTATTATCGGATGGGTTATCCGAATGTTTATTTTCTCTCATGCAGCTACTTCTGATGATTATTTCACATATATTCTTATTGGCTTATTATTACAAGGAGTTTGCTGGGACTTCTTCTTTACTGCAGGCGATGTATATGTGAATTCTAAAGCCCATGAAAGCATTAAAGCCCAAGCACAGGGGTTACGTTTTATAGTCTCTAATGGATTTGGTGTATTTATGGCATCCTCTGTTATCGGGGCAATTAATAATCATGTTGTCACCGAAAAAAGCATGCCACTTGCAGCCCCACAATGGTCTGAATTCTGGTTATACCCTGCCGTTGTCGCCTTAGTTGTTGGAATTTTATTCTGGATCTTCTTTAAAGATACAGAAGAATTTAAAAAATAATAAAATGATAGGGTGCAACTTTGCACCCTTTTAGGAAAAGTTATGTGGCTTTCTTTAGACTTTTTAAAACAAAATTTATCCGATATTTATCATCTATCTGCCTGGATAAAATTATTATTTGCTGCATTATTAGGAGGAATGATTGGATTTGAGCGAGAAAGTAAGCGAAAACCAGTGGGCATTAAAACTTGTATTATTATTGCAGTTACCACTTGCATTTTAACTACTGTATCCATTCATTCGGCCGAATATTACGCCTCTCTTTCTAACAATATCCGTACAGACCCAATGCGGCTTGCTGCTCAAGTGATTAGTGGTATTGGTTTCATTGGCTCAGGTGTTATATTACACAAAAGCGATGATGTTGTTTCAGGTATTACTACTGCGGCAATGATTTGGAGCTCCGCAGGCATTGGCATAACCATTGGTGCAGGATTCTATGGTGATGCCATTGCAGTAGCTTTAGTAATTTTACTCACATTAAAATACAGCCATTATTTAAAACTTATTGTACCTAAAAAGCAGACGAATAATCGAGCAACCATTATTTTAAAAGTATTAAACAATAATATAGAACGCGTAATTAATGACCTAGAAAATCACCAATGTGATATTGATAGCATTAACATTAAAGAGGAATCACAAAATTGTACTATATTATCAATCTCAGCAAACCTTACTGATAGAAAATCTTATTTAGAAATTTATCAATATCTTAAAGATCTCCATGATATTCGTGATATTGAAATGAATTATGCTTAATTCAAAAGCTATTCAGATTAATTATTTATAAAAGAGAATATATTATGAGTGCGTTTATTTTAACTGAACATCCACACCGTCGATTTAATCCTTTAAAAAATCAATGGGTTTTAGTCTCACCCCATCGGGCCAAACGACCATGGCAAGGGCAACAGGAAAAAGTCATTGATGATAATAAACCAAGCTATGATCCTGAATGCTATCTATGTCCTGGTAATAAACGTATCACTGGCGAATTGAACCCAATATATAGCGAACCTTTTGTGTTCAAAAATGACTTTTCTGCCTTACTTAGTGATACCCCCTCCTATGAAAAAAATGATGACCCTCTATTCAAAATTTCGGCTACGCAAGGTGAAAGTAGAGTGATTTGCTTTTCACCTGATCACAGTAAAACACTGCCACAACTTACCATACCTGAAATCGAACTGATTATCCGAGTATGGCAAGAACAGGTTTATGAACTAAAACAACGTTATCAATGGGTTCAAATTTTTGAGAATAAAGGTACAATAATGGGATGTTCAAATCCACACCCTCATGGTCAAATTTGGGCAAGTAATTTCTTACCAAATGAAATAATAATTGAAGATAAATACCAAGCAGAATACTATCAAAAATATGGAACACAATTATTACTTGATTATGTAAAACGTGAATTAGAAAAAAGTGAACGCATCGTAGCTGAAACTGAGGATTGGGTAGCCGTAGTCCCTTATTGGGCAACCTGGCCCTTTGAAACCTTATTACTTCCAAAATCGAAACAATTTAAATCGATTGAAGAATTAAACCAGACAGAACGTGAAGATTTAGCTCTTGTATTAAAAAAACTCACAACTCGTTACGATAATTTATTCAAGATAAGTTTTTCTTATTCTATGGGCTTCCACTTCGCCCCATTTAATAGTAAGGATAATTCTCATTGGCAGTTACACGCTCACTTCTATCCCCCACTTTTACGTTCAGCAACCATTCGTAAGTTTATGGTAGGCTACGAAATGCTGGCGGAAAATCAACGTGATCTAACGCCTGAACAAGCTGCTGAACGCTTGAATTCTGTAAGCGATACTAAACATTATAAAGAATATCTATAAAGTTAGATATTACGAAAAATATTCGCTATTTTTTCAACTGCAACATCTGTATTAAATTGATTATTAAGAAAAGCAAAAAGGATTAATCCGATTTGCTTTTCAATTTTCACCAAATCAATAGCATGACCTTTTGCATCCACATTTTCACGAACACCACTAAAATTTATTTTCTCAATCAGAGAAATCCAAGGAGACTGTCTAATCAATGCTTGATTCATTAATACATTTTTCCTTGCCGAAACACCACCAAGACGAACATAATGTTCATGTATTTCATCATTTAAAAACCATTCAAAAAACAACCGCACTTCTTCGTATTTTTTACATCCTTTCACTATTGCTAAACTTCCTCCACCAATAAGAGGCATATTTCCAGGCACTGGTGCACAACCAATTGAACTCGGCATATTGTGAGATAAATGAGAATAATGATTGGAATAAATCATTAACATTGCTGTTTCTTTTTTCTCAAAACATTCTACTGCCTTATCCCACCAACTGCCGTGTAACAATACAGCATTATCTTTTAACTCTGCTAAATTTTCTAAGACACGAAATGCAATTTCTCTACTAAATGCCGATACATCCTGTGCAAGAATCGGCTTGTTTGCTAACGAGTAATAACGAACTAAAAATTCAAGTGCTAGAATCTCAGGATTATCAATTAATGCTGTTCCATAACGAATAGGTGACTTAAGCATAAGATTATGGTCAAAAAAACGCGCAATACGATTAAACTCCTCGAATGTTCTTGGAGGCATTAAATCAGTCTTATATTGCTCATAAAAAAGCCGCTGCGTAATCATATCGTCAAAAATGGCTTTATGATAAAATAGAACCTGAATACTCGGATCAAATGGAATTGCATAGAGCTGGTCATTAACCAAACAAAATCGTTTAATCAAATTATTAGAATAATGAGATGCTAGTTCTGCTTGCTGAATAAAATTAAATGGTTGAAGATAACTGGCCAATAGCGGTAAACGCTCCATATCAAGACGCACAATATCATATTGCTTAGCTTGTTTTGGATTCGTCAAGACTTCGGAAATACTGACAAAAGGTACTGTATCAATCTGTACTTGAATACCTGTTTGCCGTTTAAAATGTGGGAGTATTTTCTTTAACGCCTCAATAGAAGGGCTCGATATTGCTAAAATACGCAATGAACTATGCAATATATCTGATTTTGTGAATAAAAATCCCTTATCTTGATGAAATAACTCAAGACATTCACCTTCTATAAGATGAATAATGTTCCTAACAATAAAATCATAACTAATATAATAGGAAATGAACCTCTCATCATGACTAAATTGATGATTAATCGTATAAATTTTTGGGGGTGATTGATTACAAAAGTAAAATGCATTATAAATCTCTTCAGCATGCAAAATATTTAGCGTAACAATTGAAGAAAGATGCTCATCCTCAATAAATTTCACAACTTCAAATGGATGTTTAAAAAAACAATAAACTAATTCAACAGCTTCTTTTATTTTATACTTTTTATTTGAAATAATACCAATTCGCTTATCTCCATTTCCTTTAGCTTCCTTAACAACATTAGCTAGAATAGATTTATAATCAAACCCAAGATAATATTTGGCATTTTTTATCTCTCTATAAAGAAAGATAATTTTAACTAATTCAATATCAAAATATTGCTTATATTCATTTGCATCAGGTAAACAAGATACAACAATCACAAATATAGTATTCTCACCTGAAATTTTCTCGAGAAACAAACGCTCTTTACTTGGATTATTATCAGTTAAATAAAGATTTAATTGATAACCCCTCTGAGAAAAATGCCCTTCTAAAGATTCATAAAGTAGATAATATTCGGGTGATGAGATAGAAGGAAATATAACTGCAATCTGATTACTTCCGCCTGACTTTAAAAAACTAGCTTGAATATTTTTCTGATAACCCAGTTTTTTTATTGCATCGTTTACCAAATTAATTTTTTCCAAACTAACGTTATGCTTTTTGTTTAGCACATTGGAAACAGTACCTAACGACACACCAGCTTCTTTCGCTATATCTTTTATCGTCGCCATAATTCTCTACTCCTGATTATTTAACTTGTATTGTAGGGGATCAAGTCATAAAAATCATCAACGCTTTCAGAATTTGGATATGAATGAAATCTAAGTAGTATTCTAGTCAAAGGCTAACCCTTTCTGCTAAACACCTAATAAATATGATTTTGGCATGCCGTTTGCTCAACTATATAGTTATACAACCAAATAAAAAATATCGCTCAATATAGCTGCACTTTTAAAGATTCTATGATAATTTCCTTCTACCAATATCATATAAAACTCATATCCTTATGATAAAAAACAAAAAAGGGAGCTTTCGCTCCCTTTTACATTATGTTCCTAATAATCAAAAATATAAAAAATTTCCTACCTAGCAATCAATTATGCAAAGTATTTTTCTAAATCGTCGCTACCACCGATGTGTTTACCACCAATGAATACTTGTGGCACAGTTGAGCGACCAGAAACTGCACGTACACTCACGATTGTTGCATCGTGACCTAATACGATTTCTTCAAAGCTTAAACCTTTATCGCGTAAAAGTTGTTTTGCTTTCGCGCAATATGGGCAGCCTGGTTTAGTGAAGATGGCGATTGATTCTTGCACTTGGTAACTTGGTGCAATGTATTTCAACATGGTATCTGCATCTGATACTTTAAATGGATCGCCTGGTTCATTTGGCTCGATAAACATTTTTTCCACTACGCCATTTTTCACGAGCATAGAATAACGCCAAGAACGTTTACCAAAACCTAAATCATCTTTTCCGACTAACATGCCCATACCTTCAGTGAAGGTACCGTTACCATCCGGAATGAATTTTACGTTATGTGCTTCTTCTGCTTCTTTCCACGCATTCATCACAAACGTATCATTTACTGATACAACTAAAATATCATCTACACCATATTGTTTGAAAACTGGCGCAAGTTCGTTATAACGTGGTAAGTGAGAAGATGAACAAGTTGGCGTGAACGCACCCGGTAATGAGAAAACAACAACTGTTTTGTTATCAAATAATTCAGATGTGGTCACATCAACCCATTGATCGCCTTGACGAGTACGAAATGTAACTTGTGGAACTTTTTTTCCTTCCATATTAGACATAGTGTGTCTCCTTCTAGTTAATTAAATTTATTTGTTCTAAAAAACTTTATAGGCATTATAATAGCTTTATGATATAGTCTCAATCAATTAATTCTATCCTTTTAATTGACATATTCTATAAAGTGAGAATCCTATGAATATCCGTGATTTAGAATACTTAGTAGCGCTTTCCGAGTTTAAACATTTCCGTCGTGCAGCGGACTCTTGCAATGTTAGCCAACCGACTTTAAGCGGTCAAATTCGCAAACTAGAAGATGAATTAGGCATTATTTTACTTGAACGCACTAGTCGTAAAGTGCTTTTCACCCAATCAGGTATGTTGCTTGTAGACCAAGCTCGTACCGTATTACGTGAAGTAAAATTACTCAAAGAAATGGCAAGCAATCAAGGTAAAGAAATGACTGGGCCGTTACACATTGGTCTCATCCCAACTGTTGGGCCTTACCTACTTCCTTATATTGTACCAACATTAAAAGAAACATTTCCCGATCTTGAAGTATTTCTTTACGAAGCTCAAACTCATCAATTATTAGAACAATTAGAAACAGGTCGACTAGATTGTGCGATTGTAGCTCGTGTGCCTGAAACTGAAGCTTTTATAGAAGTACCAATTTTTAATGAAAAAATGTTGCTGGCCGTTTCGGAACAACATCCATGGGCTTCAGAAAGCAGAATCTCTATGAATACGTTAAAAGGGCAGCAAATGCTCATGTTAGATGATGGACATTGCTTACGTAATCAAACGCTAGATTATTGTTTTACTGCAGGCGCGAAAGAAGACTCTCACTTCCAAGCAACCAGTCTTGAAACCTTACGCAATATGGTGGCGGCTAATGCTGGTATTACCTTTATGCCAGAACTTGCGGTGTTAAATGAAGGTACACGTAAAGGGGTAAAATATATTCCTTGCCATTCGCCCGAACCGGCTCGAACTATTACTCTAGTTTATCGTCCTGGATCACCGTTACGTAATCGTTATGAACGTGTTGCAAGCGCAATCAGTGAACAAGTGAAATCCATTTTATCGAATAAAAAATAATTCATCATAGACTGAGGAAAACAAAATGGCTGGTGTACGAGCAATTCAAAAAGAAAAAACCCGTCGAGCCTTGATTGACGCAGCGTTCAATCAATTGAGTGCAGAAAAAAGTTTTTCCAATCTAAGTTTACGTGAAGTGGCTCGTGAAGCAGGTATTGCACCGACTTCTTTCTATCGCCATTTTAACGATATGGATGAGCTCGGATTAGAAATGGTTGATGAGGCTGGTTTAACGCTTCGCCAATTAATGCGCCAAGCGCGTAAACGCATTGATGCTGGCGGAAGTGTGATCCGGGTATCCGTGGAAACCTTTTTTGAATTTATCACTCACAGCACCAATGTGTTCCGTTTGCTCTTACGTGAAAGCTCGGGTACCTCTCAAGCATTCCGTACCGCAGCCGCTCGTGAAATCAAACACTTTGTCGATGAATTAGCTGAATACATTGCGAAAAAAAATCACTATTCTCAATATGTGTCTTATGTACAGGCTGAAGGCATGGTAACCATCGTATTCACAGCAGGCTCCAATGCCTTAGATATGACTAAGGCCGAACAAGATTTGCTAAAAGAACGCGTTATCTTACAACTTCGCATGCTTGCGAAAGGTGGAGATTTTGCCGCACATAAAGAAAAAATGATGCGAAAATAGACCGCACTTTTCGACCAAAACAAAACACCCGCATCTCTGCGGGTGTTGTTTTATCTAAAACAGGGAATTATTTACCATCCCAAGCTTTAATCGCATCTAAACGTGCTTTCACTTTGCTGCTGGAATCACCTTTGAAGTAATCTTTCGCTAAGCCGCCTTCAAAACCACCATAGTTCGGGTTAGGTAAAACAATGAATGTTTTACCAAATTTCGCTTTGTTTTGTGCCACGAAATCACGGCGTTCTGCATTTTGTTTACCATAGATCGCATCACCGAAGTCATCGAGGTTATCACCCACATAAACGACGATTTCATAGCCTTGTTTTTCAATTTCTTCAAAACGTGCAGCTTTTGGTGATTTATCTTTTTTCAAGTAAAACGCTGAATCTTCAACACCATTAAAACCTAAACGTTTCATATCATCAATCGTACCTGCTTTTTCATTGCTTTCTTTACGATTAGAGACATAGAACATTTTACCACCGTGGGTATTTACATAGTTATTGAATTCTACTGCGCCTGGTACAACACCTGATTGACGAGCTTCTACCCAACGAGTCCAGTCTTTGCCATCAAATGGTTTATTGTTTTGCACTTGCCAACCTGCATAAGGGCTGTTATCTAACATGGTTTCATCTAAGTCCACCACAACAGCTTTTTTCTTACCTTTTTTCACTTTAGCGTGATCAAATGCCACTTTTGCCGCATTGTATGCTTGGTAAGAAAGGGCTTGGTATTCACCTGATTGTTGAATCCAGTTAAGACCTAATACCGCTTGTTGTTGAAGCTGAGCATCCGCTTCTGCACTTTTATTTTGAGTCGCGCAACCGGTTAAAATAAATGCTGACATCGCTGCAATAGCGGTAAGTTTTAATGTTGTTTTCATTGATTGTTCCTTCTGTTAAAAAGTCATGATGACAAGCAAAAGTATAACAAGCCTATTCAGGCAGTGGCTACGGCTTTATCAAACTTTATAACTAATTTGTGAGATAGATCACATTTTTCATTTTTAAGTTATCCAACAAACCCAATGAAATCATTTCAAAAATTATCTTATTTTTAACCGCACTTTTTCATCGCATTTCGCTGTATTTCACGATAAACTATCCCAAGTTTTCAGAAATAATAGGTAATTTATGCGTCTTTTCATTGGAATTTTAGTAGGTATTCTCGTGCTCTTTCAGTACGATCTTTGGTTTGGTAAAAACGGCTATTTTGACTACAAAGATGTCGCAGCTCAAATCAAAGAGAATAAAGCTGAAAATGAAAAGCTCTCACAAAGAAATCAAATGATTTCCGCCGAAATTCAAGGGTTAACAAAAGGCTTTGAATCTATTGAAGAACGTGCACGCATGAGCCATGATATGGTCAAACCAAACGAAGTGTTCTATCACATCGTCAAAGAGCATAAATAATGAGCCGCGAAATTATTGCCGTTATTCCTGCTGCAGGCGTTGGAAGCCGTATGCAGGCAAATAAGCCTAAACAATATCTGAAAATCCTAGACAAAACGATTCTAGAACATACGCTCTCTGTCATTCTATCCCACCCTGCAATCAATCATGTTATTCTTGCAGTAGGAAAAAATGATCCCTATCTTTCTGAAATGACTTTATTCCCTCATCAAAACATCACCCTCGTTGAAGGTGGTGAAACAAGAGCAGAGTCAGTTCTAAATGGACTAAATGCGATAAAAAATGATTACGCTTGGGTATTAGTACATGATGCAGCCAGACCTTGTTTAACCCATCAAGATTTAAATAAATTACTCCAAATCGATGATGAACAAGGCGCTATCTTAGCCATTCCTGCGGTGGATACAATTAAACGCGCAAATGAACAACAAGATATTATTAAAACAGAAGATCGCACTGAACTCTGGCTTGCTCAAACACCTCAATTTTTCCGTTGCGATCTATTAAGAAATGCGCTTGAACAGGGGCTTTCTCAAGGCGCTAATATTACAGATGAGGCCTCTGCGATGGAACTCGCCGGATTTCAACCGCACTTAGTCGCGGGACGAAGTGATAATATTAAAGTCACGCGTCCAGAAGATTTAGCTTTAGCCGAATTTTATTTAACAAGGAAAACGCTATGATACGAATCGGACATGGGTTTGATGTTCATGCCTTTGGTGAAGATCGCCCTTTAATTATTGGTGGCGTTAAAGTGCCTTACCATACTGGATTTATTGCCCATTCTGATGGTGATGTCGCCTTACATGCCTTAACGGATGCCTTATTAGGTGCAGCAGCATTAGGAGATATCGGTAAACTCTTCCCCGATACCGATATGCAATATAAAAATGCAGATAGCCGTGTTTTATTACGAGAAGCATTCCGCCAAGTACAAGAAAAAGGCTATAAAGTAGGTAATGTGGATGTGACCATTATTGCACAAGCCCCTAAAATGCGTCCGCATATCGATGCAATGCGAGCGAAAATTGCGGAAGATTTACATTGTGATATTGAGCAAGTCAATGTTAAAGCAACCACAACAGAAAAACTTGGCTTTACAGGTAGAAGTGAAGGTATTGCTTGCGAGGCTGTTGCATTATTATTAAAAGCTTAAATTTTAGGTAAAAGAAAAGGTTGGTAAAATACCAACCTTTTTTTATTTAGATCAAATTCTTATTGTTTTTTTAATAAATCGCGAATTTCAGTAAGTAATTCTTCTTGTGAAGGGCCTTTCACTTCTTCTACTGGTTTTTTCACTTTATTAATACCTTTGATCATCATGAAGATTGCGAATGCAATGATGATAAAATCAAAAACGTTTTGAATAAATACACCGTAGTTTAAGGTTACTGCTGGGGTTTCACCTACTGCTTCTGCTAATGTGATTTTTAAATCTTTGAAATCCACACCACCAGTTAAAATACCTAATACAGGCATTGCTACGTCAGCTACAAGTGAGCTCACGATTTTACCAAAAGCACCACCGATGATCACACCGACTGCCATGTCTACTACGTTGCCACGCATTGCAAATTCGCGGAATTCTTTAAGAAAGCTCATAAAATTTCCTTTTGTGTTGGTTTAAAAAATTAAAAGAGTGCGTATTATAGGTTTTCAGATTAAAAAGTAAACTGTTATTTAAATAAAAAATGCACTTGGTTGGAATAATTTTTCAATTTCTGACACAGATTTCTTGTCATTAATATAAACAATCACATTATCGCCTTCTTCAATAACAACCTGACGACGAGTAATGATTACTTCATTTTTACGTAAAATTGCCGCAATCATTGCCCCTACAGGCAGCTTGATATCGCCAATTTGTCTTCCAACCACATTGGATGTGGTCGCATCGCCATGCACAACAAGTTCAATGGCTTCCGCGGTACCATGACGCAAAGAGGCCACACTTTTGATATCCCCTTTACGCACATGTCCTAATAAAGCTGAGATTGTTGCCTGTTGTGGTGAAACCGCAATATCAATGGTTCCACCTTGAATCAAATTGATATATGCCATGCGTTGAATAAGCACCATGGCTTTTTTAGCCCCTAGGCGTTTTGCCAGTAACGCCGACATAATATTAGCTTCATCATCCGCACTTAGAGATAAAAAGACATCGACGCTCTCAATATGCTCTTCAAAAAGCAAATTTTGGTCAGAAGCATCACCATGGAAAACCAAGGTTTTAGAAAGTCTTTCAGCTAAAACTTTCGCTTTTTCTCCATCGCGCTCAATGAGTTTTACTTGATACTTATCTTCTAACTGTTTCGCCACACCTGAGGCAATATTTCCACTGCCAACAATCATGATACGTTTGTAGGTTTTCTCAAGGCGTTGCAACTCACTCATCACCGCTTTAATGTGCTCTGTCGCACAAATGAATGTGATTTCATCGCCCGCCTCAATAATGGTCGAGCCTTGCGGACGAATTAATCTATCATTACGTAAAATCGAAATAATACGGCAATCAATGTGTGGCATATGCTCTTTAAAAGCAGATAGTGCATAGCCCACTAACGGACCACCGTAATAGGCTTTTACAACCACAATGCTAATTCGATTATTGGCAAAATGCGCCACTTGTAAGGCACCTGGATAAGCAATTAAACGTGTAATCTCATCCGTAACTAAATTTTCTGGTGAAATCAGATGATCGATGGGGACGTTTTCATCATTAAATAATTTATCTTTCTCACGCAAATATTCCGCATTACGAATACGTGCAATACGTGTTGGGGTATTGAAAAGGGTATATCCCAACTGGCAAGCAATCATATTGATTTCATCTGATGCCGTTACTGCAACCATCAAATCTGCATCAGCGGCTCCTGCATCACGCAAAACCTTGGGTGAAGAAGGGGAACCTTTAACCACGCGTAAATCATGCTTATCTTGCAAATTCTGCAAATGTTGAGATTCATTATCGACTAGCGTGATATCGTTATCTTCACTCACTAAATTTGCCGCAAGCGTTGTGCCTACTTGCCCTGCACCTAAGATGATTATTTTCATTCTGTTCTCTCCACAACCAAAGGTCGGATACCAATTTCAGCTGAATTTAGACTGCACTTTAATGCCTCAATACGGCGACAAATGTTCGATGTGACTTGTTCAGCTTTTGCCATTTTTTCTGCGGTAATCGCTGGATCTTGTTTACCAAATAATAGGCCGTCGAGTAAACGTTCCGCATGCATACCTTCACGACAAAAATGCAACACGCCTACATCTTCAAATAATGTCGCTACTTTTGCCGTTTTAGTGGTTGCAATACCTAAAGCGCCATCTTCACCGCCGAGCTCTCTGAATAATTGATGTGTTGGAAATCCGCCACACGCTAAGAAAAAAGCTTTATTGAAAATGATATTTCCCCCGCAGGTCATGCGCATATATTGCCATGCCAGATCAAAATTAGGGTGTTCTGCATAGCGTTGAGCTAAATTTATCGGCTTTAATGCTAATCTCACGACTGAAGTATCTGGCTGAAAATGAAAGGTTGCTGCAGCCACTTCCAATGCACCAGGTTCGTATGCATCATCAGCATCTAAAAACGCAATAAAATCGACCGCACTTTTAGCAGAGAGCATCGCGCCCCAATTTCGAGCCATCGCAACACCGCTATTTTTTGGCATTTGCTCGACGGAGATTCTGTCTGGATATTGTTCTGCAAGCTGTAAGGCTAATGCAAATGTATTATCTGTCGATGCATCATCAATCAGCCAAAGGTTACCAAGATTATTTTGCTGCAACACAGACTCCACTGCACGAACAAGCGTTTGTTCAGTGTTATAGCAAGGAATGACGACATCAATTAAAGGCAAATTCATTTAAGCTGACCGTTTTCTCAATTTTGCATAATAGAACCCATCCCCGCCATTCTCTTGTGGTAAGAATTGGATTCCTATCGTATTTTCCGTTTGTTCAAACGGCAATGGCATCAATTCTACATTGGATGTTTCAGCTAAAAAACGCTGTATTTGCTGACTATTCTCATCGGGAAGCACCGAGCAAGTCGCGTAAAGCAAAATGCCATTAGGTTTCAATTTTGCCCAAAGTGCTTTTAGAATTTGCCTTTGCAAGGCAACCAATTGAGCAATATCCGTTTCTTGACGTAACCATTTAATATCTGGATGACGACGAATTACGCCCGTTGCTGAGCAAGGTGCATCTAATAAAATACGATCAAAGGATGCACCACTTAAACCTATTTCTGAGAGCCACTTTTCTGGCTCGGTCGCATCACCACAAACGACAACCGCCTGTTGATTCAAACGGGTAAGATTTTCTTCGACGCGTTTTAAGCGATGAGCCTCGACATCAAGCGCAATCACTTTCGCTTGTGGCGCTATTTCTAAAATATGCGTTGTTTTCCCACCTGGAGCCGCGCAAGCATCTAAAATTAATTCATCATTTTGTGGCTCAAGCAATAAAGCGGACCATTGGGCATTGAGATCCTGGACTGTTACTGCGCCTTGCTCAAAATTTGGTAATTTCGAGACAGAAAGCGGTTGAGCTAAACGTAAAGCATGTGGATTATCACATTCCAATGAGACTATCTCTTGCTCTTCCAATAAAGTGCGGTAAGTTTTCGTGTTATTTTGCTGTTGATTGATCCGTAACCACATTGGTGGCTTTTGGTTATTTGCTTCAATAATTTCACGCCAATTCGGATAAGCTTTTTTGAGTTTATTCACAAACCATTCAGGATGAAGCGTTTGCCAATGCTTATCGACTACAGCAAGAATCTCTTCTTGCTCCCGTAAGAAACGACGCAATACACCGTTAACCAAACCACGGAAACTATCTGATTTCAATGATTTTGTGGCATTAACTACTTCATCTACCGCCGCATGAGCGGGCACGCGCATATAAAGTAATTGGTACAATCCCACCAATAGCAAGCAGTGCACGATGCGGGTTTTCCCTTTCAATGGCTTATCTAATAATTTTTTTATAATATTTTCTAAACGAGGCAATAGGCGACAAATACCAAAGGTGATTTCCTGTAATAAAGGTAAATCCTGTGATTTTACTTGCGATTGCACTTCTGGAAGTAACGTTGATAAGGACTTACCTTGATCTAAAACCTGTAAAATAACTTGAGCAGCAATAGCGCGTACCGAAAGTGCGGTCGATTTTCCCGTTTTTTTGCGTTGAGATACCATTAGTTTAGAACCTTACCGACCTGGAACCAATCTGCTCGACCATTGAGGAAGTCTTGCACAGACATAGGTTTCTTGCCTGCGGGCTGAAGTTGCAATAAATTTAAAACGCCTTCTTTCGTGGCAATTTGGATACCTTTTTTATCGACACTTAAAATCGTCCCAGCTGGTTTATCCACATGTGGCAACACGGTAGCAGCATAAACTTTTAAGGTTTGTTCATTACCTTGTTCATCAGTTAATTGTAGGAAACTAATCGGCCAAGGATTAAACGCGCGAATATTACGTTCAAGCTGGGCTGCCGATAGCGACCAATCTAATTTAGCCTCTTCTTTGGAAAGTTTCTCTGCATAGTTACTTTGGCTATCATCTTGTTTTTCCGCAATGAACTTCCCTTCTTCCAAATGATCCAAAACATCAATCAATGCAGACGGCGCAATTTCAGCTAATTTATGGTAAAGCGAAGCAGAAGTTTCTTGTGCATCAATATCGCAATACACTTTGTGTAACATATCACCAGTATCTAAACCCACATCCATTTGCATAATCGTCACACCGGTTTGCTTATCACCAGCCCAGATAGCGCGCTGAATAGGTGCGGCGCCACGCCAACGAGGTAAGAGAGAGCCATGCATATTTAAACAACCTAAACGAGGCATATCCAACACTGCTTGAGGTAAAATCAAACCATAAGCAACAACAACCATTACATCAGCATTTAACGCTTTAAGCTCTGCTTGTGCTTCTTCTTTACGCAAGGATTTTGGTTGATAAACAGGAATTTGATGTTCTTCTGCTAATTGCTTTACAGGACTAGCCTGCAATTTTTTACCGCGACCAGCCGGTTTATCTGGCTGCGTATAAACAGCAATAATATTGTGATGAGAATTTAAAAGTGCAGCAAGATGTTGTGCTGCGAAGTCCGGCGTACCGGCAAAGATGATATTCAATGGTTTCATAATGTTCTACGTTATGGCGTTGATAGGAAAAGTGCGGTCATTTTATACCGCACTTTTGATTATTGTTTTGCAATTTGTTTTTTATATTTCACTAATTTTTCTTTGATACGTTGACGTTTCAACGGTGAAAGATAATCAACAAATAAAATACCGTTTAAATGATCGATTTCATGCTGAATACAGATCGCTAATAAACCATCTGCATCAAGCGTAAATTCTTTTCCATGACGATCTAACGCTTTTACCGTGACTTTTTCTTTACGGGGCACTAAGGCACGGAATCCAGGAATAGATAAACAACCTTCTTCAATACCTGTTTCACCTTCTGACGCTAAAATTTCTGGATTGATCAACACTAGCTGATTTTGTTTGTCTCCTTCAATATCAATCGTAATAATACGCTGCAAGATATCTACCTGTGGAGCGGCAAGACCAATGCCTTCTTCTTGGTACATCGTATCAAACATATCATCTACAATTTTGCGAATGTCATCATTGACTTCAGCAACTGGCTCACAAACAATCTTTAGGTGATCATCTGGATAAATTAATACATTAAGTGCGGTCATATTTTCTCTTGTTTTATTAAAATTACGGCGGTGATTGTATCATAGAATCAACGCTTTGCTAAAATATTGAAAATATCCATAAACAAAAACCCCAAGCCATTCAGCTCGGGGTTCACATTCAGTACCTGG
>NZ_KV837956.1:0-360 GCF_001838615.1 Haemophilus sp. HMSC61B11 | reverse complement strand
AATGTGCATATCCAACTATAATCCTGATGTGATTGCCCGCAATGTGAAACAGCTGGGCAATGGTGTCATTGAAGTCCGCCGTTATAACGACGGGCATATTAGAGCCGATCTCTCTTGGGTGTGGTTTTTATGTACGATCGGCTTTATGCTTTATGACTATTTTACGACTCAAAGTATGTTTCAGGAAATATTATGGGTGATAGATCCCATGATTAGTATAAAAGATACGTTTCATTTCTATGAAGATCCTAATAATTTAGGTTATACAATGGCTGGTACAAATTTTAGTGAGTTTGCTGAAGGAATGTTAAGAAAACACAAAGCTAGTTTCTACTGGGGCTGGTTCTATATCCTCTTCCC